>JAJRXB010000028.1 GCA_024276515.1 Chloroflexota bacterium | reverse complement strand
TGTATTGGACCCGGCCCGGCGGCGAAAAGGAGATCATTCCCACCCAATACCTGTGGCCCGGACGGGCCAGCGCGCAGGCATCCCCGCCGCCGACGGCTCCTCCGCCGGCCGCCGAGTTGCCGCCGATGGCGTTGGTCTGGCAGGCGACCTGGGGCGGGCCGGGCGACGCCGAGGGGCAGTTCCGGGAGCCGCGCGACGTGGCCGTCGTCGGTGAGGCCGTCTTCGTGGCCGACACCGGCAACCGGCGGGTGCAGGCCTTTGACCGGGATGGGACGTTCCGGGCAGCGTGGTCGGGGGGACAGGAGCCGTTCGAGGAGCCACTGGCCCTGGGCGTGGACAGCCAGGGGCGGCTCCTGGTGCTCGACTCGCTGCCGGGCTGGATCTATCGTTTCGACGTGGCGGGGGAGTCGCTGGATCGCTCCCCGGAGGGGATCTACCGGTTTGCCGGTCCCGCCAGTCAGACCTTCCACCCGCGGGGGATGACCGTCCTGCCGGACGACACGGTGGTGGTGGCCGACACAGGGGGCGCGCGGCTGGTCTTCTTCGGCCCGGCGGGGAATATGGCCGGGCGGTTGGGGGTGCTGGGCAGCGCGCCCGGCCAACTCAACGAGCCGACCGACGTGGCGGTGGACGCGGCCGACGTCTATTACGTGGCCGAAGCGCCCAATCAGCGAGTCCAGCGCCTGGATCGGTGGGGGAACAGCCTGGGCGAGTGGCCCATCCCGCCCAGCGTCGCCTACGACGGTCCGCACCTGGCCTGGGCCCCCGACGGCAGCCTGCTGGTGACAGCCCCGACCGAGGGGGCCATCCTGCGCTACGCCCCCGACGGCCGGCTGCTCAACCGCTGGACTCAAGCCGGGGCGGCCCCGCTGCGCCAGCCGGTCGGCATTTACGTGGACGCCACCACCGACACCCTCTACGTCACCGATACCGCCACCCATCAGGTGCACGTCTTTCGGATTGAGTAGGGGCCAGGCCTGAAATCAGGTAGGGGCGAACCTGTGTGTTCGCCCGGTAACGGACAGGCACATTGGTCTGCCCCTACATTGATCAGGTGAGGAGGGTTACGATGCCCAACCGACAGGATGCCTGGAACCTGGTTTGTGAGTACACCAAAAACGTCAACCTGCGCCGGCATATGCTGGCGGTGGAGGCGGGAATGCGGGCCTACGCCCGCCGGTTTGGCGAGGACGAGGAATTGTGGGGCCTGGTGGGGCTGGTTCACGATTTTGACTACGAGCGCTTCCCCGATGTCGCCACCGACGGACATCCCAACGCCGGCGCGCCCATCCTGCGCGAGCGGGGCTACGACGAGACGGTCATTCGCGCTGTCCTCTCTCACGCCACCGAGGTCACCGGCGTGGAGCGGCAGAGTCGGATGGAGCACGCCCTGTACGCCGTGGACGATCTCACCGGTTTGATCACCGCCGTGGCGCTGGTGCGCCCTTCCAAAGACATCCGCGACGTGAAGGTGAAGTCGGTCAAGAAGAAGTGGAAGGACAAAGCCTTCGCCGCCGGCGTTCACCGCGAGGAGATCGAGGCGGGCGCGGCTGCTCTGGGCGTGGACCTGTGGGAACACGTGGGCGTGGTGTTGCAGGCAATGCAAGGCATTGCCGCTGAGTTGGGGCTGGATGGCTCTCGGGCGTGACGTGGATTTCGGCTACGTAATAAATTTGTCGCGATGGCGATGGGCAACGATCAACTGGACAAGATTCACCACGTAATGAGCCACCAGGGGAGGTAGCAGGCTCCCCCGCCAGAGGAAGAGACCCGCCAGCAGAAGGCTGACGACGGCCGTCATCACCACCCCCAAACGCCCCTGGGGACTGTGCATCCAGCCAAAGAGGAATGCCGTGCTGACCACC
>JAJRXB010000481.1 GCA_024276515.1 Chloroflexota bacterium | reverse complement strand
GAATTAACCCAGGTGACAGTCACCTTCGATCTTTTGGCGAGAGGAAGGCACTTGACAACCATTTCTTACCGTTTTTGCCAACGTGTCATACCGAACAAGGTGACTGTCACCTCGCTCGCGCTAGAACGTTGAAAAGCCCTGATCGCCTTGTCAAAACCTTGACAGCTACAAGCTTAACCCTTATCATGACAATGAGGTAACTACCTTAACAATGTCACATTATGCTCCGAGCGGGTCTGCAAAAAGCCACTGTTGTGTGAATGTGACATTGTCAAGCTACTCAGGTGCCCGGCACCTGTGTGAGACATCGAAGATTGGGTCAGGCGGGTTGGATGGAATATAAAGATTACTATAAGATTTTGGGGGTTGGCAAGGACGCTACGGCTGGCGAGATCAAGAGAGCTTATCGCAAACTGGCCCGCAAATATCACCCCGACATGAACCCTGACGACAAGCAAGCCGAAGAGCGATTCAAAGAGATCAACGAAGCCTACGAAGTGCTGACCGACCCCAAAAAGCGCGCCAAATACGATCAACTGGGAACCAGTTACCACGAATGGCAACGACACGGCGCGCCCGACGGCTTCGACTGGGGGCGCTGGACCGAGGGATTCCCTGGCAGCACCCGGGCGGGACACAGCGACACCCTCGACGACCTCTTTGGCTATGGCGGCTTCTCTGATTTCTTCGAGACCATATTCGGCAATATGGGACAGAGAAGCACCGGGCGAGCCCGCACCACCTCTCGCCGGGGGCAAGACTACACCCAGCCGATAGACGTGACGCTGGAAGAAGCTTATAACGGCACCACCCGGATCCTCCAGGTAAATGGACAACGGCTGGAGGTGAAGATCCCTCCCGGCGTGAAAACCGGTTCGCGCGTGCGGGTGCGTGGCAAAGGGGGACCCGGCCGTGCCGGCGGACTCCCAGGCGATCTTTATCTGGATGTAATCATCCTCCCCCACGAACGCTTTGAGCGGGTGGGAGATGACCTCTATTGTGACGTGCCGGTGGACCTCTACACGGCAGTTCTGGGAGGACGTGTGCAAGTGCCCGCGCTTGGCGGCCCTCTAATCCTCAAGATCCCACCCGAAACTCAGAACGGTCGTCTCTTTCGGCTCAAAGGTCAGGGGATGCCATCCCTGGGCAAAAAGGGCACACACGGTGACCTTTTCGTCAAAGTCCAGGTGAAGTTGCCCCAGAACCTGAGCAAAAAAGAGAAAGCCCTCTTTCGAGAACTGGCTCGCTTGCAGCGCGACAGGCACACTTAACGACCGCAGACCACCAAAAAGGTAATAGATGACAACCAAACGACAATACCCTTTGGGCACTTCGCTAATCCTGGCCCTCGCCGGGCTGCTGCTGGCGACGGGGGGATGCTCCCTGGGCGGATTGTTGGCCGAGGCCACCCTCATCCCCAGCCCAACCCCCGTCGTCGTTGTGCTCACCCCCACGCCCCTCCCCGATTCGGTGCTGACCGAAGCGGAGGCCATCGAGCAGGTAATAGTGAACCTCTACAAGCGAGTCAGCCCGTCCGTGGTTCACATCGCCGTCGAAGGGACCAACGTGTTGGAATCCGGAACAGGCTCCGGTTTTGTGTACGACCGGCAAGGGCACATCGTCACCAACAATCACGTGGTGGCGCGTGGGCGCAGCATTGTCGTCACCTTCTCCGACGATACTCGCGCCCTGGCCGAGGTGATCGGCACCGACCCGGATAGCGACCTGGCCGTCATCAAGGTAGACGTGCCCGAATCATTGCTGGTCCCTGTCGAATTGGGAGACTCCGACAGCTTGCAGGTGGGCGAACAGGCCATCGCCATTGGCAATCCTTTTGGCTTTGAGCGCACGATGACGGTGGGGGTGATCAGCAGTCTGGGGCGCGTGGTGCCGCAAGAGAATGGTTTCTCCATCGCCAATCTCATCCAAACCGACGCCGCCGTCAACCCCGGCAACTCGGGCGGCCCCCTGCTCGACATCCAGGGCCAGGTCATCGGCGTCAATTCTTTTATCTTCTCCGGGACCGGCGTGAGTTCGGGGGTAGGCTTTGCCATTCCGGTCAACACCGTCAAGCGGGTGGTGCCCGTGCTCATCGCCGACGGTCATTACGCCCATCCCTGGCTGGGCATCACCGGCCGGGACATTGATAACCTGTTGGCCGAGAGCCTGAATCTGCCGGTGCAACAGGGCGTGTTGGTGCAAAACATCTTCCGTAATGGCCCGGCTGCCCAGGCCGGGCTCGTTGACGGCAACCGTTCGGTGGAAATAGAAGGAACCCGCCGGGTCGTCCGCGTCGGCGGCGACATCATCGTCGCCATTGACGATCAGCCCGTAGGGGGTATGGATGATCTCATTACCTATCTCGAAACTCGGCAGGTAGGTGATGACGTTGTGTTAACTGTCGTGCGGGATGGGGACGAACAAAAGATCGTGGTAACGCTCGAAGAGCGTCCTGTCCGGTAGATACAGACGGCTACTGAAACAACGCCATAGGAGGCAAAGATGATCACACAAGCTGAGTTGCAGCAGTTGATTGACTTTGAACCGGGAAAACACGTGGTTCTCAGCCTCTATCTCAACGTAGACCCTGGCCGGCGCAGCAAAGACAAATACAGGCTATGGCTGCGAAACCTTTTGAAAAATGTATCGGAACAGGCTGACCCCGCCGACATTGAGCGCGTGGAACGTTACTTTGACCTTGAGTACGACTGGCAGGGCAAGGGAGTTGTCTGTTTCGCCTGCAATGAGGCAGGGCTGTGGCAGGTGTTCTCTCTGGCGGTGCCGATAGAGGATGGCGTGTTCGTCGACGACCGGCCCTACATCAAGCCGCTGACCGATTTGATGGACCGTCACGAACCCTACGGAGTCGCCCTGGTTGACCGGGAGAGTGCGCGATTGTTCCGAATTCACATGGGCGAAATTGTGGAGACGGTCAGCACGTTGGGCGAGGAGACCAAACGTCACAAGCAAGGCGGTTGGGCCGCTCAAAAGCTCCAGCGCCACGAAGACGTTCAGGCGAGTCATAATCTGCGCTCAGCAGCCAACGTAGCTATAGATTTCTTTCAGCGGGGACAGTGTCGCCGCATTGTGTTAGCTGGCACCGGTGAGACGGTGTCGCAGTTTTATGGATTGCTGCCCCGTGCCTGGCAAGATAAGGTGGCTGGCACCGTCCCGATGGATATGAACGCCTCGGAGACCGAGGTGTTGACCAAGTCTCGGTCTGTGATCCGTGAAGTGCTGGCCCGCGAACAGGCCGAACTGGTGGAGCGTGTCATCACCGCCGCCGCCAAAGGCGAGGGGAGTGTCGTTGGACTTTCCGACACGCTGACCGCCTTGCAGGAGGAGCGGGTCCACACATTGGTGGTAGCCGAGGATTATAACGCGCCGGGGTATCGCTGCGACAATTGTGGCTATGTGGCCGCCGAGAGCGATGGCGTCTGCCCCTACTGTAGCGGCGACATGGTCCACGTGGACGACGTTGTGGAGTATGCTGTGAAGCGAATGTTGGAATCGGGCGGCCACGTGGAGTCGGTGCGCGACAATCCGGCCCTGGTCGAGGCCGGGTCCATCGGCGCCGTGCTGCGCTACTGATCAGTCAGCGAATCAGCGAGTCAGCGAGCAACGTACCAATTCGTTGACTCGCTGATTCGCTGATTCGTTGATTCGCTGATTCGTTGATTTGCCGATTTGAAACATTACCACACCCCCAGCATCTAAGTACAGTGATGCATAAATTCGTTTCCAGCTTGCTGTGGCCTTTCTAGGAAACCCGCCCCGGAATGGGGATTCCGGGGCTGCGAAAGCCTGGATAGCGCCGGAATCCCCATTCCGGCGCGGGCTCTGGATCCCACCCAACTGGTAACGAATTTACGCACGGCGGTACT
>JAJRXB010000480.1 GCA_024276515.1 Chloroflexota bacterium | reverse complement strand
TGCACCGCACGCAAGTGCAGGTGAGCAATCCCCCCTCACCAACGGCTGAGACCGCTTCGCCTCCGGCTCGCGGTGACATGTCGGCACACTTCTCATACATGAGCCACGGATGCATCCAAAACAGGTCGTTCGTGCACCCCCTACCAGCCGCTCAGGCACGTATGGAAACGTGCCCTACCCGGTAGGGCGGCTTTCCATAGCCGCCCCCGTCAGGCACGTATGGGAAACGTGGCCTACCCGGTAGGGCGGCTTTCCATAGCCGCCCCCCGTCTGGGCCGACCCGACAGGAACAAGACTACCGAGGGATCTACGCCAGCTATGCAATCCAGACTTTGACAGGACCCCCTACCAGCCCCCATATGGTTAGTGGGTAGGCGGGTGAGACCATCACCCTCCTACCCACTTCGTAATCCCTTTAACCAGTCTCCGCTGCGAAACGCAAGCAGGACATACCAGTCCCCTGTTGGATCAGGCCCAAAAGGCTTTCTTCAGGTTTCGGGGATCGGTAAACTCTTCTACCGGCCCGTCGAATTTGTTGCGTCCCAATTCCAGCACGTAAACGTAGTCGGCGATTTTCAAGGCCTGGCGGATTTCCTGGTCTACCAGGATGATGGTGATGCCATCTCGGTCGCGCAAATCTACCAACATCTGGTATACCTCTTCCGAGAGGAGTTTGGCCAGGCCGGCGGTGGGCTCGTCTACCAGGATGACTTTGGGATCGGTCATCAGGGTCCGGCCCAGTTCGACCATCCGCTGCATCCCGCCCGAAAGTTCGCCTGCCTGCGAGCGACGCCGGTCTTTCAGCGCCGGGAATCGCTCGTAATTCTCCTCCAACTTACGGCGGATGCGTGCCCTGTCGTGGCGAAAGGTCCACGCACCCAGCTCCAGATTCTCCTCCACCGTCATCCAGCGGAAAACGCCCGGCTGCTGGGGGATGTACGAAATCCCCATGTCAATTCGCTTATGGGTGGGGATGCCTATGAGGCTCTTGCCCTCCAGAAGAATCTCCCCGGCATTGGGCTTGAGGAATCCATAGATGGCCTTGAGCATCGTGGATTTCCCTACGCCGTTGGCACCGAGGACGGTGGTGATCTTCCCTTTTTGAGCCTCGATCGAAACGCCCTGAAGAATGTTCAGGTCTCGATAATAGCCGACGTAAAGATCCTTAACCTCAAGCATCTTGCCTCTTATCCTTCCCCAGATAAGTCTCGACCATCGCCGGACCGGCCTCTTCCTCCTCTTCTCCCAGGTAGGCTTCGATGACAGCCGGGTCGTGGCGCACCACGTCCGGGTCGCCGTCGGCGATGAGTTCGCCAAAGTTGAGCACCAGCAGCCGCCGGCTGAGGGTGAAGATGGTTTCCATGTCGTGACTGATGATGATGAAGGCTTTGCCCTGGGCGTTGACGGTGGTGATGTATTCGTAGATGATTTCCATCAATTTGGGGTGGACGCCGGCAAAGGGCTCGTCGAGGATGATGAGGTCGGGGTCGAGCATCAAGAGCCGTCCCAGTTCCAGTAGTTTCTGCTGGCCGCCCGATAGCGCCCGTCCGTACTCGTTCACCAGATGGTCCATAGTGAGAAACTTGAGCACTTCCATCGCCTTGTCGAGGAAATCATGCTGACGGGCGGTGGGGTGCATGGCCAGGGCCGGCACCATCAGATTCTCCAGCACCGTCATCCGGCGAAAGGCGCGCGTCACCTGGAAGGTGCGGCCCAACCCGGCCCGCGCCACCTGATATGGAGGCAAAGTGTCTATGCGCCGTCCGTTGAGATACACCGTGCCGCTGGAAGGCCTGATGAGGCCATCGAGAATGTTGGTCAGCGTCGTCTTGCCAGCGCCGTTGGGTCCAATCAACCCAATCAACTCAGGGCCACGCACCTTAAAGGTCACGTCGTTCAGGGCTTGAAGCCCGCCAAAGTTCTTTTTGATGTGGTTAACGTCCAGTTCGATCATCCCTGTCCCTCTACTGCTCCTTCTACGGCTGCTTGCCGCATGGCCACGGTCTCTTCGGCGACCCCAGACCGGGTAAGGCGCTGGATGATGGGGTAAATCAGCCCGTTGGTCCAGAAACGCAAGGTCAGCATCAGGAGGAGACCGAAGAAGACCAGCCGCCAGGTGGTCATATCCACCACGATGGGGCCGATGGTGAAACTGGTGCGCAGGAACTCGAGCGCAAACTCGATGATGATGGCTCCGATGGCAGCGCCCACCAAACTTTCGAGCCCGCCGATGACGGCCATAGAAATCACCAAACTCATCTGCAAAATCAAGAGAATGTTGGGGGTGATGACGCCGATGTAATGAGCCTCGACGGCGCCGGCCGCCGCCGCGATCATACTGGTGACGACGAAAACCAGCACTTTGTAGCGCACGATGTGAACGCCCAGGGCAGCGGCCGCTTCTTCGTCCTCACGAATGGAACGGATGAAAAGGCCGAACCGCGAGATCGAAAGCCAATACATCACCGCCATCGAGACCAAAAACAGCATCAGCATCACGTAGTAAGGGGGAATCTTGTTGGCAGAGTTGAAGTAAAAACCAAACAGATGGACCCCGTTGGGGAAGAGAGGCGCCAGCTCCAGGCCGTTTGGTCCGTTGGTGATGTCTATCTCGGCGTTGAAGGTGACGCGCACAATCTCCGAGAAGCCGATGGTGAACAGGGCCAGGTAAGTGCGGCGCAAGCGCAACACGAGCACACCCACCAACAAGCCAAAGATGCCCCCCATAATGATGCCCAGGATGATCCCTGGGAGAGCAGGCAGCCGGTAGATCAGAGTGCCCACCGGCATGTTGGCTTTGCCCAGCTCCAGGCAATTGTCGCCAAAAAAGTTGACCAAAACCAGCCAGTGGTTACCCATCGGTATCTCCGAGCAAACGCCGGTGGGGGCTGTGGTCAGGCGCACGTATTTGCCAAAGATGCCGGCAGTGTAGGCGCCGATGGCCATAAAAGCCATGTGACCAAAAGAGAATTGCCCGGCGTAGCCGGCCAACAGCGACCAGCTCGAGGCCAGGATGGCGTAGAAGAAGGCGACGATAGCGATGTGCATAATGTAGGGATATGATTCCAACAGCGCCGGGGCGGCGATCAACAGCAACCCGACCGCGGCAGCCAATCCCCACAACCATTTGGTACGGTTCATAGCTCCCTCCCAAAGAGCCCGGTTGGTTTGAGCAGCAGGACCAAGGTCAGGATGAGCATGCCATACGCCGGGATATAAGACGCTGCTCGCTGTGGATCAGGGACACAGCCGGCGCCGGCGGCCTCGACGAGGCCCACGATCAGCCCGCCGATGAACGCGCCGGGCAAAGACCCCATCCCACCCAGCACGATGATGACGAACGAACGCGCCGAAGCCGGAATGCCCACCCAGGGCACCCACGAAAAGACCTGCACCAGCGAAGCGCCAGAGAGGCCGGCCAACATCGTCCCCAGGCCAAAAGCCAGCGTGTTCATCGTGTCGGGGTTGATGCCGGTAACGGCCGCCGCCTGCCGGTCCTGGCTGACGGCGCGCAACGCCTTGCCAATCCAGGTGTAGTACAAAAACCACATCAACAATACCAGCAGAATCAAAGCGATCAAGGCCGCCGTAAACCGGGGAGAAGGAATGGAAATCAGATTGAACATCTTGATCGTGCCGGCGGTCACCTTCAGCAGGGTTGGGTTGTCAGCCGAGGGCAGGCTGATGGTGGGATACTCGAAGAAACGCGGGACCTTTTTGGGGTTGGCGCCGACCAAAGCCAGCGTGAGGTATTGCAAAAAGAATCCCAAACCAAACGTAACCAGGATGGCGTATTCGCCCGGACGTTCCACCTGACCGGTGTTCATCGCGCGCAGGAAAAGCCGCTCGAAGATGACGCCGATCACGAACGTCAACACGGCTGCGCCCAGCACTCCCACCAGCGGGTGCAGCCCCGGGAACCAGACGTCGGTGAGATAGAAAACGGCCATGCCGCCGAGCATGTAGAATTCGCCGTGGGCGAAACTCACCACCCCCAGGATGGAGAAGATGAGCGTCAGCCCCAGGGCCATCAAACCGTAAATGGTGCCGATGACCAGGCCGTTGACGAGTTGGGTGGCGACGAACCCGCTGTTGGTGACACACAGGTTGTTGGGATCGGCGGCGGCAAAAGAGCCAGCAAAGATGATGACAATCACGATGCTTGGAATCGCCACCCACTTCCAGGTAAGTTCGGGGGTAAGATACCAGAGAGGAAGTAAAGCAAAGGGCCCGCCGGCCGCCCCGGTCGCTGCTCCGGCCAGGCTGGCCTGCGAGACGTCCAGGTCCTTTCGTCCGTAGATACGGGGTGTTACTACAGCACCGACCGTACCCCATCCAACAATCCACAAAAGAGCAAGGAAAAAGTACGAGGCATGTTCCATAAAGTTACTCCCAGCATAAGCATCTTTGAGCGCACTTAGCTACTTTATGAATCGCTATACTTATGTGTACCCAGCGGGGCTCCGCCTCTACGTCCTGCCGCCCCCTGTAGCGAGGTTAAGAACAGCCCCGACCCCGAGAGGCCGGGGCTGCTTTGACCAACCTACGAGTAGAACGACCTAGGGCAGAATCGGATCGGCTGTCTTGAGGTTTTCGGGGAAGACCACAGGTGCGTCAGCCGAGTTCTGACCTGGCTCCTGATACTGGATAAAGGTGGCGGCGAAGTCGGGGAACTGGTGCCACCACTTATCGCCCATGTCCTCAGGCGGCGGGTTGTTGATGCCATACGGGAAGGTGATGTGCCCCAGCGCGCCGTCGTAGGAGATATTCTCCAGGGCGGCGATGATGGCATCGGCGTCGGTGGAGCCGGCCTCGTTGATGGCCTGGGCCATAATCTTCAGCGAGTCGTAGGCCTCCATCGCGTAAGACTGGGGCGTCTCGCCCGTCTTAGCGAAGAATTTGTCAACAAAGGCTTGGGTCTCAGGCGTGTACAGGGCCGGGGCCAGGCCGATCTTGCGATAGAAGCACAGGTTGCCGTCGGGCACGTTAGACCAGAAGGCTTCGCTGTTATCGGCGACCTGGTTGCAGATCATCGGCAGGTCTTGCGGGCCGATGCCGGCCTCGGCTGCCTGCTGCTGGAAGTTGTACGAGGTCTCACCCGTCAGCAACACCAGGATCAAGTCGGGGTTCTCCGCCTTGATGCGCTCGATGATGCCGGAGAAGTCTTGAGTGCCGATGTCGGCCGAGAAGGTCACCGCCTCGATGCCTCGTTCTGCCAGGCGCTCGGTGGTGGACTCGGCCGCCGGGATGCCATAGCCGGTGTTCTCGGTCATAATCACGACCTTCTTGGCTCCGAGAGACTGGATAAAGTTGGCATCCAACGCGGCGACTTCTGACGAAAGAGGAGCAACGCGGAAGACTTCGGGGTACTTCGAGGCCGTGATCTTGTCGTTCCACGTCTCGGCGAAGACGACAGGTATGTGGTTGGCGTGGGCCACTTCCTTGGCCGTCAACCCCACGGCGCTGTGGTATTCACCCACCACGGCTACCACTTTGTCCTGGTTGATCAGGCGCTCCATAGCTGCGGTGCCACGCTCGGGCAGACCTTCGGTGTCCACTATGATGAGCTCTACCGGCTTGCCCAGCACGCCGCCAGCGGCGTTGATCTCGTCTACCGCGATCTCGAAGGCCGCTTTCATCTGCGTCCCGCCGACCACCGCGCCAGGTGCCGAGAAGGGAGCCAGAGCGCCGATCTTGATGGTGTCGCCGGTGGCGCCGACCTTGGCCACCTGCGCATCAAAGTATGCCTGGGCCTCTTCTGGGCTGGGGATGTAAATCTTCCAGCCCACTTCGATCAGGTCCGAGTTGGTGATCTTGGCATAGCTGGGGTCCTCGGCGTTTTTCTGGTTGGTGTAGTAGGTAATCGCCGGATAGGCGAGTACGTCGCCCAGGAACTTGTCGGCCAGCTTGCTCAGCCAGTCATCGGCAACCACCACGTAATCCTGTCCGCCACCCTGCGGCGGGGGGGCGGCCGCAACGACCGGTACTGCTACCAGCAGCATCGCAGCAATCAGGAAAAGGTTCAGCAGCTTCTTCTTCATTTTAAGACACTCCTCCTTTTTAACGTAAAGACTGTGTTTTCGATTCAAACCATCAGACGTGTGTTGGGTGATGATTTAGTTCGTCTAAGCATCCCCCCTTTCTGATTGTGGGGCTAGGGACTGGAGGTTGATCATTGATGCGCTTCTACCAGCACTATCCGTAGCTACCTGCTAACTGCCTCCCCACGCCCTGCTATTTGGCGCATCGAAAGCCGATGTCGTCGTTGGCTGTGATCGCTGGATCGCCGCCGTTGCGGTTGGTGCTCAGGACAAACTCAGCTTCGTCGAACCAACCGCCACCCCGCAGGCCGCGATAATCTGGACTATAATGGTTATCCTGGTAGTCACTTCCGGGATAGGCGACGTAAGGCGAGTCTACCCACTCCTTGACGTTGCCGGCCACGTCGAACAGTCCGTAGCCATTGGGGGGATAGCTGCCCACGGCGGTTGTCCCGCGCAGGCCACTATCTTTTCCGTTCAACAGAGTGGGGTCGTATTCGTTCCCCCAGGGGTAGAGGAAACCCTCTGGTCCCCGCGCTGCTTTTTCCCATTCAAACTCTGTTGGCAGCCGCTTGCCGGCCCACTGACAAAATGCCTGAGCATCTTCAAAGGTGACAAACACAACGGGGTGATTATCTTTACCCTCGGCATAGGCCGAACGCCAGTTTTGAGGACTTCCTTGTTGTTCTCGATACGTCACGTAGCCTGTCGCTTCGACGAAGGCGGCAAAGTCGGCGTTGGTCACCTCAAAGGCGTCGATCATAAAGGCCGGCAGATTCATCTCCTGAGCAGGAGCTTCGTTGGGATCGCTGTTGTCATTGCCCAGGATGAACGGGCCGGCCGGAATTTCGACCATCACGTCGGTGATGGTAGGTGCTGCTTCGGTTTCAGCCCCTTCAGCGCTTTCTGGCGCAGGGGTGTTGGTGGGCAACGGGGTGGGAGTTGGTGGGGGCGGAAGTGGCGTGTTGGTCGGGAGAATCTGAACGGGGGGGGAAGTGGGTGTTGGAGTCGCCTGAGCTGCCGTCTGGCCGCCGCTTTCGCCTGGGCTGGTGGGTTGAACGGCGACAGGTTCTCCGATCTCTTCAACCACGTCGCCACACGCAACCAAAACCAACGAAGCCACAACCAAAATTGCGACGGACAGCCATTTCAGGCGTCGCAGATTCGACATTCTCTCCTCCTCAATATGCGTTTTTGGGATACGATAAACCAAAACTAATGCAACTAGAGTTGTTCCCTTTTAAGCAAAAGCAGGTGACAGTCACTTGAACTGGCGCAAAAAACGGGGTGATTTTTCAAATTCTGACCTGATAATCGTGCCAAAAGTGACTGTCACCTCAGCACAAATTTATTTAGGAACAACTCTACTACCCAGCCACTCTTGCGAAGGTTGCGAGCAACTTTGGTGTATGGAACAACTTCCAATGGGAAAAGATGTTTTCGGCTTGAAATCCATCGCGCAACCTTCGCAAGGGTTCCGCTACCTGAGTAGTCACGAACTAATTAGCTAATTCAACGGCAGAGAAATTGATGATAGTGCCCAATAGACCCAAGGAGAATGGAACCCAGGGGGAGCTTGTCAAATATTAGCATGACAAGTGACAAAAGTCAATGCCGCCAGTGCCAAAGGTCACTATTTCATCGGCTATTTTTAAAGTGCTACCCATTCTCTGGGAGTTGGAGTATAATCAGGATGCTATTATAGCCTTATTGTATGAGCTATGCAAGAGGACCGCTTCGACATAAGGGCAGCCATCGCTGCCGTCAAATCCACACTGACCATCCCCACCCCGGCGACCGGTCAGCCAACGCTGGTGATGCTGTGCGGATTGCCCGGCACGGGCAAGAGCACTCTGGCCCGCCGGCTGGCCCACCGACTGCCTGCCGTCGTGGTCGAATCGGACCGGGTGCGCCGAACGCTGTTCAACCCGCCGACCTACACAGCCGAGGAAAGCCGATGGGTGCACATGGTGTGTCACATTCTCATCGGCTGGTATCTGCGCCATTATTACCACGTGGTGTACGACGCGACCAATCTTTACGAACGTCACCGGGGGTTGGTGTATCGCCTGGCAGCGCGGAGCGGAGCGCGGCTGGTGGTGGTAGAAGTGACCGCCAGCGACGAGGTGGTCCGCGAGCGGCTGGCACCACGCCGCCGCGGGGAGCGGGTTGCCCGCGACCCGGAGGATTACTCCGAGGCCAACTGGGACGTATACCTGCGTATGCGTCGCCGGGCAGAGCCTATTCAGCACGATCACATCACCCTGGATACCAGCGACGGTGACATCGAGGGGGCGGTGGGGCAGGTGCTGGAAGCGGTCAGGGGAGAAAACGAGTAGGGGCGCACGGCCGTGCGCCCCTACTTGACTCTTGACTTATGCCTCTTACTTGACAGTTTTGACCTTGATGCTGCGCGGTTTCACCTCTTCGGCCTTGGGCAGCACCAGCGTCAGCTCGCCGTGGCGGAAGGTGGCCTCGACTTTATCAGGCTGGACCAGCGTGGGCAGGGTGATGCTGCGGCCTACCGGGCCGTGGTACAGTTCGTGGCGATACCAGCTCCAATCTTTGGCCTCGTCCAGCGCGGCGTCGCTGCGCAATTCGGCCTTGACAACCAGGTTGTCGCCGTTGATGGTGATGTCCACGTCCTCCGGGTTCACGCCGGGCAAACGTGCCTTGAGGATCAATGCCTCGTCGGTCTCGTAGAGATCAATGGGCAGTCGCCCCCTCGCCACGCTACCATCACCAGCACCGGTCTGAGGGGATCGAACAAAGCTCTCCTCAAACAGACGATCCATTGCCTCACGCAGCGAAATCATCTCGTCAAACGGGTTCCATCGAACGATAGTGGTCATGGTGGGTTCCCTCCTTTACTCGATTCGTATTCGCCTGTTCGTCCAGGGTAACTACTTTGGCCCCATCATACCAGTCTTGTGTTAGAGAAGCACAAGCGGCCCATTAGAGTTGCATTAGCGAAGCGATAGAATTGCGTTAACCGGCGGCTCTTTCCAGCCGCTCGTCGTAGATGGGGGCCAGGTCGTGCCAGTCGAAGTGGGCGACGGCGTGGCGCAGGCGAGTCTGACGAATCCGGTCGATATTCTGGAGGGACGATGCCAGCCGGTCTACCAGGTCGTCGAAGTCCCGGTAGAAGCACAGGTCATGATATTCCGAGGGAATCAACTCGGGGTAACTCAACCGCCGGGGGAGGAGGGGAAAGCAACCGCAATAAATGGCTTCCACCACGCTGGCTCCGAAGAAGTCGTGGTGCGAGGTGACGGGCAGCAGGTCGGCCTGCCACAGCCAGCGGGCGTAGCCGGCGAAATCGGGGACGTA
>JAJRXB010000479.1 GCA_024276515.1 Chloroflexota bacterium | reverse complement strand
TAAAGTGACCGGCACTTTTGTCGCCATTTCTAGCATCATTATGGCAAAAAAGAGCCTTTCGAGCAGATGTTCAAGTGCCGGTCACCTGGTTGTTGCTTAAAAGGGAACAACGCTACTCTGGAATGGGAGAATGGTTGTGCTCAAACGTAAGCTATTTCTCGTGGTAACGGTCATTGCAACCCTGTCGCTGTTTCTTTCGGGCTGCGTGCCTGGCAATCCGCCAGGACAAAAAGCCGAAGACACCACTCTCAAAATGGGACTGCTACCCATCCTCGACATCCTGCCCTTCTACATCGCCGACCAAAAAGGTTACTTTGCCGAAGAGGGAATCACCGTCGAGTTTGTGCCGGTCAAGAGCGCCCAGGAACGAGACGCGCTGATGCAGGCCGGCGAAATAGACGGCATGCTCAACGACCTCATCAGCACCGGCATCTTCAACCGAGACGCCGTGCAAATCAAGATCGTGGCCACGGCCCGGCGAGCCTATCCAGAATCGCCTCAATTCCGAATACTGAGCGCGCCTGGCAGCGGCATCACCTCGGCGGGCGACCTGGCCGGCGTGCCGATTGGCATCAGCCAAAACACCATCATCGAATACCTCACCGACCGGCTGCTGGAGGCCGAAGGACTATCCCCCGACCAGATTGAGATCGTCGAAGTCAGCGCCATCCCGGTACGCTTTGAGCAGTTGATGGCCGGGCAGATTCAGGCGGCAACGTTGCCCGACCCACTGGCGCAGGGCGCGTTGGCGGCCGGGGCCACCCTGGTGGTCGACGACAGTCGGCACCCGCAATATTCGCAGAGCGTGCTCAGCTTCAGCGTGTCGGCCATCGAAGCCAAGCCCAACACCATCAAGAAATTCCTCAAAGCATGGAACCGGGCCGTGCAAGCTTTGAACAGCAATCCCGACCGGTTCGCCGACTTGCTGATCGAAAAGGGACGGGTGCCGGAGAGCATTCAAGGGTCTTATCAGATGCCCCCCTTCCCAGAACGAGAGGTCCCCAGCCAGGAGGAATGGCAAGACGTGGTGGACTGGCTGCTGGAAAAGGGATTGATCGACCAGCCCGTGGCCTACCAGGACTCGGTGGTGACCACCTTTGCCAGGTAACAGAAGGGGTAATTATTATTCAGGTGACTGGCACTTTGGTTCTGAAAAGCGTATCAATGGAGAAAATTTGAGGTCATTTTGCCTCAATGAAGTGCCAGTCAGCTTACCAGAAGGGATTATATGCCGGAACAAGAATTGCACGTCGTCACCGGCGCCTTTGGCTACTCCGGGAAGTACATCACCGCCAGATTGTTGCAAGCGGGTCATCGAGTTCGCACCCTTACCAACTCGCTCAACCGAGCCAATCCATTTGAAGGCAAAGTGGAGGCTCACCCCTTCCACTTCGACGACGTAGCCAAACTCACCGACTCATTGCGTGGGGCTTCGGTCCTTTACAACACCTATTGGGTACGTTTCAATCACGCCGACTTCAAACACGCCGCAGCGGTCGAGAACACGTTGAAACTGTTCGACGCTGCCAGAAAAGCCGGCGTTCGTCGGGTTGTCCACGTCAGTATCACCAATCCATCGGAAGATTCTCGCCTCGAATATTTCAGAGGTAAGGCCATCCTGGAACGAGCGTTGATCGAATCGGGTTTGTCCTACTCGATTCTTCGGCCTACCGTGCTTTTCGGCAAAGAGGACATTCTCGTCAACAACATCGCCTGGACGCTCCGCCGATTCCCCGTTTTTGGCGTGTTTGGTGACGGCCAATATCGCCTCCAACCCATATACGTTGACGATCTGGCAAAATTAGCGGTCGAGCTGGGCCACGACCATACGAACAGAATCATCGATGCCATTGGTCCAGAAACCTTCACCTATCGCAACCTGGTTCAGGAGATCGGCGCTATCATTGGGAAGCAAAGACCGATTGTGTCTATGCCCCCTTCCATAGGCTACTTCGCCGGTCTGCTGATTGGCACGTTTGTCGGCGACGTTATGATCACCCGTGAAGAAATAGACGGCTTGATGCAAGACCTGCTCTACACACAGTCCCCGCCCGCCGGGACCACAAAGCTCACCGATTGGGCCAGAGACCACGCCGATACTCTCGGCAAACGGTATGCCAGTGAGCTGGCGCGTCGTCGCAACCGCCAGGCGGCTTACGAAAGCTTGTGATGTCAGGCATGAAACGAACCACCATCACTCAACCATCACCCTTTGGTAGTGGTAGAAAAGTAAGTGATATGTCATTGCGAGGGAGTGAAACGGACGAAGCAATCCCCGCATTGCAGGCCGGAGATTGCGCACCTGCCCCACCGCAGGCACGCAGGTGCGGGTCGCTTCGCTCGCAATGACATCCCCCGTCACTTACAGTTTAACCACCACCCATCCTTTTAACGAGAGACACAACCAATGAACCAAAAGCTTGAAATATCGCCGGTTGCTGTGAGGAGTGCAAACCTGGCCGAGGTAGTAGCTCGCTTCGAATTGCAGGAAGAGATAAGAGCGGTTGACGACTACATGCGCGGCCTGGTGACCTCGCCCGTGCTGACTATCTCCGAGCCGGCCCGGCACGTCGTGTCGGCGGGGGGGAAGCGATTGCGCGCGCTGCTGGTGCTGCTGGCAGCCAGGCTAAATCGCTACGACCCGCTCAAAGTGGTGGCCGTGGCCTCGGCGGTGGAACTGATTCACGCCGCCTCTCTCGTCCACGACGACCTGATCGACCAGTCGCCCCGGCGGCGTGGCCTGGCGGCCGTTCACAGCAAGTGGTTCCGCGACGCGGCCCTGGTGGGCGGCGACTACCTTTTCGCCCTGGCGGCGACGGCCATCGCCCGCAGCGGCGACATCCGGGTGCTGGAGTGCCTGGGCCGGGCGGCGGCGCGCATCTGCGAAGGAGAGATCAGCCTGGTACAGACCGTGACTCCCCTCAACCAGGCATTAGAGGCTTATTTCTTCAAGATCGCAGGGAAAACGGCGGTGCTCTTTGAGGAAGGCCTGAAGGCGGCGGGCATCGTCAGCGGCGCGTCGGCGGCAGAAGTGGAGGCATTGGGGCGCTACGGGTTTAACCTGGGGATGGCGTTTCAGATCACCGACGACATCCTCGACTACGTGGGCGACCCGGCAGTGCTGGGCAAACCGGTCGGCGGTGACCTGCGACGGCGACAGATCACCCTGCCCCTCATCTACGCCGCGGCCAACGGTATGCCGTCCGCTTTGCGCGTGACCATTGATCGTATCG
>JAJRXB010000478.1 GCA_024276515.1 Chloroflexota bacterium | reverse complement strand
TCCTCCCGGCCAACGCCCGCGCCGAGGCTTTCGGCACCGTGTTGCTGGAGGCCATGGCCGCCGGACTGCCCTGCATCAGCACTGAACTGGGCACCGGCACCTCCTGGGTGGTGCAGGATGGCCTCACCGGGCTGGTCGTGCCGCCGCGCGACCCCCAGGCCCTGGCCGAGGCCATCCGCGCCTTGCTGGCCGACCCGGAACGGCGGGCCGCGATGGGCCGGGCCGGCCGGGCCCGCGTGAGAGCGGAGTTCACCCAGGAGCAAATGATCGCCCGGGTGCAGGCGGTGTACCGGGAGGTGCTGGGGATTTGACTTTTGTTTCAGGTAGGGGTAAGATATACCAACTTGGGTTGGCGGAACCCCGGGCATAGCGAGGAGCAAACAAATTGCGCATACTGATCACAGGCGGGGCTGGCTATATCGGCTCCAATTTGGTGGACAGGCTGATGGGCGACGATCACGAGGTGCACGTGGTGGATAACCTGTCCATCGGCAAGATTCACAACATCCAGCACCACCTGGAGAACAACCGGTTTCGCTTCATCAACGATTCCATCCTCAACGAAAGCCTGATGGAACGGGTCATCAATGAAGTGGATCTGATTTACCATTTGGCCGCCGTGGTCGGGGTCAAATACGTGGTCGAAGATCCGCTGCGAGGCATCATCACCAACGTGCGCGGCACCGAAGTGGTGCTGGAACTGGCTTACAAGTATTGGAAGCCGGTGCTCATCGCCTCCAGCTCCGAGATCTACGGCAAGTCAACCAATGTGCCGCTAGCCGAGGACGACGACCGCATATTGGGCTCCACCACCGTGGGCCGCTGGTCATATTCGGATGCCAAGGCCATTGACGAGTATTTTGCTTTCGCCTACAGTAAACGGGGTTTGCCAGTGACCGTCGTGCGCTACTTCAATTCCTATGGCCCTCGCCTCGACCCCCGGGGTTATGGCAGCGTGATCGCCAAGTTCATCGGGCAGGCGTTGACCGGCGAGCCTCTCTCCGTGTACGACGATGGCTTGCAGACCCGGTGTTTCACTTACATTGACGACACCGTGAAGGGCACGATTCTGGCGGCCTCGGTGAAGGAAGCCAGGGGACAGGTGTTCAACATCGGCAACGACCGAGAGACGACCATCCTCGAACTGGCGCAGAAGGTTTTGGAGCTGACGGGCTCACCGTCGGAGATCAAGCACGTACCCTCCAAAGAAGCGTATGGCCCGGCCTTCGAGGAAACGCGCCGCCGTGTGCCCGACGTGAGTCGGGCCGGGCGCGTGTTGGGGTTCAAGGCCCAAACGCCTTTGGACGTTGGCTTGCGACGCACCATCGCCTGGTTTCGGGAAATGGGTGGATAGGCCGCGAGGAGAGCGTATATGGGAACCAAGTTGAGTGTGTTTTGTGATAAGGTCATAGAAGCTGGTTGGCTGGCAGCGGTGATCGTCGAACCGCTATTTTTTAACGTGTACTCCAGCCGCGTGTTCGAGCCCGACAAGCTGACCACCCTGCGTTCCATCGCCACGGTGATGGTCGTGGCCTGGATCATCAAGACCGTCGAGAGCGGGTGGGAAGATCGGCCCGAAGGCCAGACGGAAAACGGCGAGAATCGCAAAAGGGAAGAGACGACCGCGCCCGCTGCTTCTGGATTCTTCAAAACGCCCATGGTCTTGCCCACCCTGTTCATCGTGGCCGTC
>JAJRXB010000477.1 GCA_024276515.1 Chloroflexota bacterium | reverse complement strand
GTGAGGCATTTTCGGGCGCGGTCTGGAGACCGGCCCGAGCCGTTTTTTCTCTCTTATGCTGTGGCTGGTCTCCCGACCGCGCCACGTGAGGCATTTTCGGGCGCGGTCTGGAGACCGGCCCGAGCCGAGAGTTTTTCCTGGCCGGTCTCCCGACCGCGCCACTCAGGCAGCCATCGCCACCGGCGACTCCTCGCGCAACTGAGAATACACAATCTCGGCATAAAGGGGACTCTCGGCCAGCAGTTGCTCGTGGGTGCCCATCGCTGCCAGCCGCCCTTTATCCAACACCAGGATCAGATCGGCATTTCGGACGGTGCTGATGCGCTGGGCGATGACGAAACTGGTGCGGCCCACCATCAGCCGGTCGAGGGCTTGCTGAATTTGATACTCGGTCTCGGCGTCCACGCTGGAGGTGCTGTCGTCGAGGATGAGGATGCGTGGATCAATCAGCAGGGCGCGGGCGATGGCGATGCGCTGCCGCTGGCCGCCGCTCAGCCCAACCCCCCGCTCCCCGACGCGGGTCTGGTAGCCTTCGGGCATTTCCATGATGAAGTGGTGGGCCTGGGCTGCCTTCGCCGCCGCGATCACCTCTTCGTCACTGGCGTCGGGGCGACCGTAGGCGATGTTGTCGCGGATGGTACCGGAGAAGAGGGTCGTCTCTTGCAGCACAATGCCGATTTGCGAACGCAGGCTGTCGAGGGTCACGTCGCGCACGTCGTAGCCATCCACCGTCACTCGACCGTCGGTCACGTCGTAAAAACGGGGGATGAGGTTGATGATGGTGCTCTTGCCCGACCCGGTGGCTCCCACGATGGCAACTGTTTGCCCCGGCTCGGCGACAAAGCTGACGTGACTCAGCGTGTCGCGCTCGCTGCCGATGTAACGAAAACTCACGTCCTCAAAAGCCACGCGCCCTTTGATGGGGGGCAGCGTCACCGCGCCGGGCCGGTCGGTCACTTCGGATTGGGCGTCCAGAATCTCGAAGATACGGCGCGCGCTGGCGGCGGCGCGGGCGATCATCGCGCCCAGCATGCCGATCATCATCATCGGGAACATCATAAAATTCAGGTAGGTGATAAAGGCCGCCAGTTCGCCCAGGCTCAACCGGGCCGAGATGACCATATTCCCACCGATCCACACAATGCCCAGGGTTCCCAGGTTGAAGATGAAAAAGACAAAGGGAAAGTTGGTGGCAAAAGTGCGCACCGCTTGCAGGTTGGTCTCCAAATATGCCCGGTTGGCGGCGCGGAAGCGAGCCGCCTCGAAGGGCTCGCGGACGAAGGCCTTGATCACCCGCACGCCGGCCAGGTTCTCTTGCAGCACAGTGTTGAGCGTGCCCAGCTTGGCCTGTGCCTGCTCAAACAGCGGTCGAATGGTAGTTATAAACCGGGTGATAATCACCAATATCAACGGGATGGTTCCCAGGGCGACGAGGGCCAGTCGCCAGTTCATCACCAGCAGCAGCGTTGCGCTGCCAAAGAGCATAATGAAGGCGTTGACGAACTGGAAGAGTCCCATCCCGGTGAACTGGCGCACCATCTCTACGTCGCTGGTGAGGCGTGTCATCAGTTGACCGGTTTGGGCCCGGTCGTGATAGCTAAAGCTGAGACTCTGGATTTTGTCGAAGAGGTCGTTGCGCACGTCGAAGGCCACGTTTTGCGATGCCTTCTCCGACCAATAGCTCTGGGTGAAGTTGAACAGACTTCGCACCAGGGCCACCCCCACCAGTCCAAGAGCACCCCACAAGACGGTCGGCATGCTGCCGGCTGTGATGCCGTCGTCTATCACCCAGCGGATGAGCTGAGGGATGACCAGATTGGCCCCTGTCACCAGCGTCAGGCTGATGACGGCGCCGATGGCAGTCAACCAGTAAGGACGCAAATAGCGAATCGCTCGACGCAGTGCGTGCATTGTGTTCTCCCCAAAATTTAGGGTTGCCCCTGCTCGCCCGGTTCCCGGGTCAATTGGTGGCGGGCGGGGTAGTGTGCGTTGAGGTCCGGGACACTCACAATTATAGGTGGGTTGAATAGAGAGTCAAAGGCCGGCCACTGGAGAGGGCGCATTTCAGTTTTATGGTGGATTTTGTGCCAGGGCACAAACGCTGTTGAAACCGCTCCTGCAGGCCTGACGGCCAGGCGTCCACTTCCCGTGGACGCCAGCGCGTCGCCCCAGGCCGACGCCTCGGCCTGGGGCCTTCAGGCGCGACTTTAGTCGCTATCGCCTGATGCCGGGCCAGATAAAAGAC
>JAJRXB010000476.1 GCA_024276515.1 Chloroflexota bacterium | reverse complement strand
GAGACGGCCCGCGTCATGGTTGAGAAAAAGGTCGGCGGCCTGCCGGTGGTGGAGGAAGGCGTCGTAATAGGCATCATCACCGAGACCGACCTGTTGGCCCACCTGACGAATTTGTTGGGCTGGTCTGTGCGCGGCGTGCGTGTCACGATGCGCGTGCCCAACAAGACCGGCGAATTTGCCAAGATCGCCAGCGCCATTGCCTCACAGGGTTGGGGAATTTACGCCGCCGGCGGCGTCCCTGCGCCCAGGCATCCGGGCTACTGGGACGAAGTCTTCAAGGTGCGGGGCGTGTCCAAGGAAGACCTGGTTGCCGTGTTGGAAAAGATCGAAGGTCAAGAAATCGTGGATGTGCGCGAAGTGTAGGAAATGGCCCGGTTTACGTGCATCGTCTCAACCGTAGATTCGCACACCGCCGGCGAACCGACCCGTCTGGTCGTCGGTGGCCTGCCCCCCCTGCCAGGCGCCACGATGGCGGAGAAGATGGTCTACGCCCGGAATGAACTGGACGGCCTCCGTGGTTTGCTCATGCTCGAACCGCGAGGCCGTCAAGACATGTATGGCGCGCTCCTCACCACCCCCTCGGACCCGGAGGCCGACTTTGGCCTCATCTTTATGAACACCCGGCAGTACACTACGATGTGCGGCCACGCCGTCATAGGGGCCGCAACTACGGTGGTAGAAACCGGCATGGTCCAGGCCATCGAACCACAGACGACCGTGACCTTCGACACCCCGGTGGGGTTGGTCCGCACCCGGGCGCGCATCGAAGGGGGCCGGGTGCTTGAGGTTTCTTTTGACAACACGCCAGTTTTCGTCTATCAACTTGGCGCTCGCCTGTCGGTCCCGGACCTGGGCGAACTGCTGGTGGATGTCGTCTACAGCGGTGGCTTTTTCGCCCTGGTTGAAGCGGGACAGATCGGGCTGGAGCTCCTCCCCGCCAATGCAAGCGCGTTGGCCGACCTGGGCACCCGCCTGCGCCACGCGGCCAACGCCCAGCTTTCGGTGCAGCACCCGGAACTGCTTTTTGTGAACACCATTGATGCCATCGAGTTTCACGGCCCGGCAGAGCGCCAGGCGGATGGCACCCTGCACGCCCGCAACGCTGCGATCTTTGGCGAACGTACCATAGACCGCTCTCCCTGTGGTACCGGCACCTGCGCCAGGATGGCCGTGTTGCACGCCAGGGGGGAATTGAAGGTCGGCCAGCGGTTCGTCAGCGAGAGCATCATCACCCCCAGAGACAGGGGACTCAGCGGTACTCGTTTCATCGGTCAGATAATCGAGGAGACCCGCGTGGGCGAATATCAGGCCATCGTCCCCCGCGTGGCCGGGCGGGCCTACCTGACCGGTTTCCACCAATTCGTCCTCGATCCTGATGATCCCTTTCCCCACGGCTTTTCCCTGACTGGCTCTGATACTTCGACAAGCTCAGTACGACCGACAAGCTCAGTACGACCGACAAGCTCAGTACGAGTATGAGAAAGGAAGCCCCTGATTATGAAAGCTGGTTCTGCAACGCTGATCACCCCTCGGCTCCAGGTGTTGTCCGAAGATCAAAAGGAGACCCTCTTTCTGAGCGTTCTCGAAGTGCTGGAACGCACCGGAGTTCGGGTGGACAACGACGAAGGGTTGGAACTGCTCGGCAGCGCCGGGGCGCGCGTCGCCCTTCGGCCAACTCAGGATGATGGCCCGGGGCGGCGCGTCTACATCCCTTCGTACCTCGTGGAAGATGCGCTGGCCAGCGCGCCTCGTCGCATTGCCATTTACAACCGGCTGGGCGAGCGGGTCGTGTTTCTCGAAGACCACCGCGTTTATTTTTGCAGCCAGGTGGATTCCACCTACTTCTTCGACCCGTTCGACTTCGCGCAGGGAAAGCCTCTCGACCACAACCGCCGGCGATGTGTGCGAGCCGACGCCCGACTGGGCGCCGTCCTGTGCGACGCGCTGCTCAACATCGACGTGGTGTCCTTTTCGTCCCTGTACAGCGACGCTCCCGGCCAAATCGCCATTCGCCTGGGCCACAAGGACACGGTGATCAACTGCACCAAGCCGCTGATGCACGGCACGGGCGATTTCGCCAGCCTGAAGGCCGTGGCCGAGGTGGCCGCCGTCGTCGCCGGCGGGTGGGACGAACTGGCCCGGCGGCCCTACTACGTCCACTATGCCGAGCCTCTCTCGCCGTTGACCCACACCGACGAAGGTGTGGCAAAGCTGCTCTTTTGTGTCGAACACGGCATCCCGGTCATCTACACGCCGATGACGCTGGCCGGGAGTTCGGCGCCGGTGACGGGCGCCGGCAATCTGGTGGCTTGCATGGCCGAGTCGCTGAGCGGGCTGGTGATGGCCCAGCTCAAGCGGCGCGGGGCACCGTTCATCTTTGGCGGGGTGCCGACGATCATCGACATGTCCACGGTGCTCGTCTCCTACGGCGCTCCGGAGATGAGCCTGTGGTCGGCAGCGCTGGCCGAAATGGCCCATTATCTCCACCTGCCCGTTTTCAGCACGGCCGGGTGCACGGATGCGGTCGCCTTTGACCAGCAGGCGGCGGCCGAGTCGGCCATCTCTTGCCTGATGGCCGCCCTGAGCGGAGCCAACCTGGTTCACGACGTGGGTTTCACCGAGGCGGCCAACTCTGCCTCGCTGGAATTGATCGCCGCCACCGACGAGTTCATCAGCATGATCCGCACCATCATGGGCGGGGTTGAGGTCACGCCAGAGACGCTGGCTCTGGAAGTGATGGAACAGGTAGGGCCTGGCGGCAATTACTTTGGGGAGGAGCATACCTTCCGCCACTTCCGTGAGAACTGGTTCCCCAAACTGATGAGCCGGGGCAACTATGACCAGTGGACGGCAGCCGGTGCTCTGTCGCTGGGGGGCAGGGCTAACGAACGGGTTCGCAGCATCTTGCGCGAGCACCAACCGGAGCCGCTGTCACCGGAGGTGGTGGCCGAACTGGACGCAATGGAAAAGCATTGGTGGGGAGAGGTATCGTAGGGGACGTGGTAAAAAATCAACCAGGTAGAAGCCCAACCCTGTTGGGCAGTTGTTGAGAGATTGCTAGGTTTGTGGCAACTTCTGCTCCCGTCGGGTCTGTGACCCGACGGTTCCGGCCCGTCAAAGACGCGGGTCGCACCTGTGCCGCACCCCAGGTGCACCCGTGCCGGGCACTTCGGCAGGCAGACCCGCTTTGAGCAAGTACAAGGGCAAGGCGCTTG
>JAJRXB010000475.1 GCA_024276515.1 Chloroflexota bacterium | reverse complement strand
GTGATCGCCATTGACCAGGACAGGAAGATCACGGTCTTCAACCGACGGGCGGAGGAGATGTTTGGCTGGACGAGAGAGAAGATGCTCGGCCAGTCGGTGGCCCGGCTGCACATGGATGTGGAAAAGGCCAGAGAGATTTCCGAGGCGGTGGACAATGACGATGTGGTTCAGGGTTGGCAAGTAGAGTTGAGGCACCGCGATGGTACGCTGATTCCGGCCCTGCTCTCTGCTACCCGGATCCGAGACAACCGGGGCAACTCCATCGGGCAGGCCGGATTCATGCGCGACCTGCGTCAGGTGACCTTGTTGGAAGATCGGCTGCGGGCTCTCATTCAGGTGAGCCAGGCCATCACCGGGACGTTGGAACTGGGTGAAGTGCTGGAACGGGTAGTGAATTCTGCCGTGGACGCCTTTCCAAAGGCACGCACTGGAATCATCCACCTGTACGACGAACGAGCAGAGGTCCTGCAAGTTCGAGCCGACACTTGGGGCTATAGCCCTGGGGCCATCGAGGCGCTGTGCCTGAAGTTCGGGGAAGGGATTGCCGGCTGGGTGTTCCAACACCAACGGGCGGTGGTAGTGGATGATGCGCAGCAAGATACCCGCTACAAGAAGATCGATCACCCCGAGATTCCACTGCACAAATCTCTGATGTGTGCACCCTTAGAGGTAAAGGACCGGGTGATCGGCACCTTGTCGTTGGCCAACATGGATATCACCGGCGCATTCCCGGCTGACGACCTGGATTTGCTTTCCACCTTCGCCGAGCAGGCAGCCATCGCCCTTGACAATGCCCGGCTTTACCAGGAGGCAAAAGATGGGCGAGCGTACATCAAATCGCTCTACGAAGCCAGCAACACGCTCATCTCGCCCCGAGAGCCCGGGCGAGTGCTGCAAAACATCGTTGAGCAAACACGTGTGGCTGCCGACGCTGCGTGGGTCAGCGTGATCCTGGTTGACGAGATAGGCCAGGCACGGAATCTGATAACGGCGGGAACGGACAAGCAGTTTGATGTTATGGACGTGATCCGGCCCAACGGCCTCACGATGCAGGTGATGCGTACCGGTAAACCCGAAGTCATCGAGGACGCAAGTGGGCAACGAGATCGAGTCAACCCCAGCATGTTCCAAAACGGTGTTGCCGCTGCCTTGTGTTTGCCTCTATCCCTGCACGGAAAGCGGATCGGAGTGATGTGGATCCACTATGACCGGCCCCGCCGCTTTCCTGAGCCCGAGATCGAGGCTTTGCAACTCTACGTCAACCAGGCGGCCATGGCCTACGATAATGCCCGCCGGCTGGAAGAGCTGGAGCACATGCGCCAGGCAGCCGAGGCCCTGGCTAGGGCCGCCGGGCAACAAGATGTTCTGGAGCAGATCGTGCACAGCGCACGGGAGGTACTGCGGGCGGACTCGACGGCGATCTGGTCCTACGATGATGTGTGGGATAAGTTTATCCTGGATGGGTCTGTGGCGGCTGGTATCCCGCCTGAGTTGTGGGAAGAATTCCGTAGAGAGGAGCCCCGACGGGGACAAACGGCTTACGAGGTGATGGAGCAAGAGTGGGTCGCCGTAGAAGACGTAGCCGATGAGCAGCGATATGCATTCCTGGGGAAGTCCACCCGGAAACTTCTGGAGCAGATTGGAGCACAAAGTTTCCAGGGGATCGCTTTGAAGGTGGGCAATGAGAAACTTGGGGTGCTCTACGTGAACTACAACCGGCCACGCCGTTTCAGCGAGGAAGAGCGAGAGACCGCTCAAACTTTTGCCAACCACGCTTCTCTGGCCCTCAAAAACGCCCGGCTGCTGACCCAGGTGCAACGGACCAGGGAGGCAGCCAGGGTGATTGCCGGGGTAACCGTACAGGGAGACCTGAGTCAGACGTTGAAGACCATTGTCCGGCACACGCAGCAGACTTTGCACAGCGATGCCGTCACCCTTTACTCTTATGATGAGACGATGGGACAGTTTGGTGAATGGGCGAAAGAGATCATTGAGGCCCGGGCTTCGGATTCCGCGCGTCCGCCAGAGGAATTGACGCATAAGTCTGTCGCCTGGAGCATTTTGAACCTAGCCGAGCCCCCCTATTACCGTCTGGCAGAAGATCATGCTTCTCAGCACGAGTTGCTCGGTGGTTATTTTGTGAACGCAGAAGGCATTCACGCCGCCATCGGCATTCAACTCCGGGTGGGCGAGCGCAAGGTGGGGGTGATGTTCGTCAATTTTCGCTCGCCGCGCCGCTTCACGTCCGACGAGATCGACACCATCCAGCTTTTCGCCGATCAGGCGGCGGTGGCGATTCGCAATGCGCAGCTTTATCGCAACCTACAACAGCAGTACGAAGAGCTAAGGCGGACGAAAGGATTGGTCAACGCGCGGACAGCCCTGGCCTGGATGGGTATGGCCAGCAGCGTTTGGCAACACTCGGCCGGCAAGCACGCTGTGACCATCCGCGAACAGATCCAACAACTGCGTGGAGATCTGAGCAAGGAGAGGCCCCACGAACAGCACGTTCATGTGGCCAAGCGACTTTCGATGATCGAACGGTTGGCCAGTCGGATCTTGGAGAAACCAATGACCCTACCGCTCTCGGCGGAGGAGGGTTCGGAATCAGTGGCCGTCAACGAGTTGATCGGCGAACGGGCTGAGCAGTTGTGGCAGAACGATCCTTACAAAAAAGCTGAACTTCGACTTGCTCTGCAACTCTCCGGCCTGGCTACGGTGCGCGTCAGCCGTGAGTGGCTGCGGCGAGCTTTCGACATTCTGGTGGACAATGCCGTTGAGGCTGTCTCCGACCGCGAGGTACAGATGATCACTATCAGCACCCGGGCGGCAAACGGGGGAGCCGAGATCCTGGTTTCTGATACCGGGCCGGGGATCCCGGACGAGATACGGGCCAAAATCGGTCTGGATTTCATCGAGAAGCCCGAAGACGCCAGGGGATTGGGCATGGGCTTGTTGATGGCCCAGACCATCGTGCAGACCTACGGCGGCGAAATTCGGGTGGAGGCCACCGGCCCAACAGGCACGACCATGTCTATCTGGTTACCTCTGGAGGAAAAATAAATCCTGGAATGGAGAGAGCGCAGCGGTGAACCATACTTTTTTGCTGATCGGCGAGAGGAGGGAAACGCAATGGCCT
>JAJRXB010000474.1 GCA_024276515.1 Chloroflexota bacterium | reverse complement strand
GAGCGTTGTAGCGGTAGTTGAAAATTTGATACAGTTTCTCCTGAGCCCAGGGGGTGGCGCTGTGCGTGCCCAGGTCGTCCAGAATGAGGAGCGCCGTGGTGCGAATCTCGTCCAACCGCTTGTCGTAGGAGACCGGACTGTTGGGAGCGTAGGTCGCCCGCAGGTGGTCGAGCAGGTCGGGCACGACGACGAAGAGGGCTGGATGTCCCTGGCGCACCCGCTCGTTGGCGATGGCCGCCGCCAGGTGGGTTTTGCCGCAGCCGTAGCCGCCGGTCAGCAACATCCAGTCTTCCGGGTTTTCGGCGTAGTTGCGGGCGAAGGTGAAAGCCTGCTGAAGACTGGCGACCTGGTCGGCGCTGAGTTCCTTCTCCCGCAGGCTGAAGGTGTCGAAGGTCTGATCGCTGTGCAAAGAGAGACTCGACAACTCCGAACCAACCTGGTCGGCGCCACTGCCCCGGAAGTCGGGGGCCAGGATGGTGCAAATTTGCACCAGGTCGGGGTCCGTCAGCCGCGAGCGAATGCGAATATCTATGGCTTCCAGTTCGTGATTCGACGTGATCACCGTTGGCAGGCGAGCGTTGTAGCGATAGTTGAAAATCTGGAAGAGCTTTTCCTGCGCCCACTCGGTGCTGCTCTGAGTGCCCAGGTCGTCCAGGATGAGCAGCGGCGCGTTGCGCACCTGGTGGAAGCGTTCGTCGTAGGTGACGGCGCTGTGGGGACTGTAGGTGGCGCGCAGGTGATCGAGCAGATCGGGCACGACGGCGAACAGGGCCGGCTGTCCTCGCGCCACCTGCTCGTTGGCGATGGCCGCCGCCAGGTGCGTTTTGCCGCAGCCGTAACCTCCCAGGAGCACCAGCCAGCCGCGAGGCTCCTCGGCAAAGGCCCGGGCGACTTCGTAGATGCGGCGCAGATTCTTGCGTTTCTCTTCGGTCAGCCCCACCCCCTCTGGCTTGAAACTGTCGAAGGTGTAGCGGGCCAGCGCGTCGAGGTTGCTCACGGCCCGCAGGTCCGACAGGCGCCGCGTTTCCAGCTCGACCTGGGTGCACTGGCAAGGGATCAGTTTGCCAAAGCGAGGATGCCCCACCGGAACGTCCTCCCGCAGATAGCCGGCACCGCCGCAGATGGGACAGGGGGATTGGAGCCCGGAGACAGGGGATTGGAGATCAACGTTTTGGGGTTTGAGGTTCGAAGAGTCAATGCTCGAAGAACTGCTCGAACTCTTCGTCGGTGTACCAACGTCGCTCTGTTTCAATATCTCTCCGACTGATTTCATCGCCTCTACCTTCGTTTGCCCAGCGTTCCAAGATAGCCTGAATGTATCGCCATTTGCGCACGTTGTTGGCGGCTGCGATGCGAAAGGCGTCCTCAATCCAATCGGGGGGATAGGTTGCCTCGGCGTCGCGCAGTTCGTCGGCCAGGATGGGTGAGAGAAGGCCGATATTGTCTTCGTACAATTCAAAAATGTTGGGGCGCGGCTCCACCGAGGGGCGATCCACCACCACCGTTCCCACCGCGCCCACTTCGCCGCTCTGGATGCGCGCCAGGGCACGACGCCCCCCTTCGCTGTTCAGCACGTACACATCCTGTGCCCCAGCCTCACTCTCCACCACGGTGTGCAGCAGCGCCCCCCGCGCCACCGCCCGTGCCAGCCCGTCTGTCAGGGCCGCCTCCGGGTCGCCGTCCAACACGGCCAGTCCGCGCGCCAGGGTCTCGTCGGCGGCCAGTTCGGCCCGGGTCACTGCCTGCCGACCCTCTCGCTGGCGCAGCCACATCACGTGCAACGTTACCTTCAACTCGGACAGGCTGTCGACGATGGGCAGCAGTTCGGAGAAGAACAGGTCGGGCACGGAGATGAAGCGAAGCTCGCCGGCCGGAAAGCCCTCGAATTTGGAGATTGGTGGTTGGTGGCCGGGGATTCGCCGATTTACCGATTCGCCGATTCGTTGATTCGCTGATTCGCTGATTCGCTGATTCGCCGATTCGCTCATTTGCCGACACTTGCGCCCCCCGCACTGCGTCGCTCGCGGGGCAGGTGTGCACGCAGTGCAAATGTTTGCCGATTTGTTACTACTCAGGCATAGGTGCCAGGCACTTATAAAGCCGTCTTTTTGCCAGGTTGATAGCGCGTACAAACTGATTTTGGCTCAAGTTATCTGCCAAAAGTGCCTGGCACCTGAGTAACGCTGATTTGTTGATTTGCCGATTTGCTAATTTGCCATTCGAACTCAATATTCCAGCCGCTCGCGGCGCACTTCCAGGTCTACGAATTGGGCCAGCTCTTTTTTGAAGTAAACCGAGAAGACGCCGGTGGGGCCACTGCGGTGCTTGGCGACGCGGATTTCGGCGATGTTGGGGAATTCGGTGTCGGGGTCGTATATCTCGTCCCGGTAGACGAACATCACCACGTCCGCGTCTTGCTCGATGGAGCCAGATTCTCGCAGGTCCGACAGCATAGGCCGCTTGTCGTGGCGCGATTCGACGGCGCGCGAGAGTTGGCTGAGGGCAACGACCGGGATGTTCAACTCACGGGCCAGCGACTTGAGCGAGCGGGAGATAAAGCTGATCTCCTGCACCCGGTTTTCGGAGCGAAAGTCGCCGCGCATCAGTTGCAAATAGTCCACGATGAGCAGGTCTAGCCCCTGCTCGGCGTGGAGACGACGGGCTTTGGTGCGCATCTCCAGGGCCGAGATGGCCGGCGTGTCGTCGATGTAGATCTGCGTGTTCGAGAGCAAACTGGTGGCCTGGACGAAAACGGGCCACTCGTCTTCGTGGATGGCTCCCAGCCGCAGCCGTTGACTGTCGATGCCGGTCTCGGCGCTGATCAAACGCTGCACGACCTGCTCGTTGCTCATCTCCAGGCTGAAGATGCCCACTCGTTTGTCCCACTTGCGCGCGGCCTGCAATGCGATGGACAGGGCGAGGGAAGTTTTGCCCATCCCCGGCCTGCCGGCGATGATGATCAGGTCCGAGCGCTGAAAACCACCCAACAGCTTGTCCAGGTCGGCCAGGCCGGTAGGGATGCCGATGATCTCTCCCTGGTGCGCGCTCAGATATTCGATGCGGTCGTAAAATTCATCGAGCACCTGGCGGATGGGAACCAGTTCTCGCGCAACCCGCTTCTCCGACACGCCGAAGACGATGGCCTCGGCTCGGTCCACCACCTCGTCCACGTCGTCCACGTCCTGGTAGGCCAGTTTGGCGATCTGGCTGGCGGCGTCAATCAGTCGTCGCAGCACCGCGGTGCGCTCCACGATGCGGGCGTAATACTCCACGTGGATGCTGGTCGGTGTGGCGTTGATCAGGCCGGTCAAGAAGGCCGGCCCGCCGATTTCGGCCAGGTGTCCTCGCCGTTCCAACTCGTCGGTCAGGGTCACCAGGTCGACCGGCTCACGTCGCTCGTGCAGGTCGAGAATTGCTTCGTAGATCCAGCTATATCGCTGAACGTAAAAATCACCGGGCTGCAAAAACGTGGCCACGCGGATGACGGCGTCCGGGTCAATCAACAGCGACCCAAGCACAGCCTCCTCAGCTTCGATATTCTGCGGCAACAGTTTATCGGGCGTGGGACCAGCGAAGCGCCCTTTGGGTGCGGGTGCGGAGTGCCCTTCGGGTACGGAGTGCCCTTTCCCTGAAGGAGACCCATCTCCAGGGGGGACCTGCGGGTGAGTGGGTGTAGTTGGCTTGCTCATAGATGACCCTCGGATACGAGTTTGCAAGACATACGGAGAGTCGACAATAGAACATTTATTCTAATATCAACTATATCATAGATGTAACGGTTCGTCAAGATGGTTTTGGCTTTGGCAACCGAGAGTCCCAGGTGCAAATGGAGAGTTGGCGCAGCACCCGGGCGCACCCTTTCCCCAAAGAGAGGCTATTATCAGAAGGGACCTGCGAGTGGGCGTGATGTGCCCTGCTCGGCAGATATAGGGAGCTTGCTAATTTGCCAAAGCCCAGGTTGAGAGGAGAAAAAGCGGCATAATCGTTCACCCTCTGTTTTTTGGGCGATTGCCTGTCCCCTGGCGGCCAGGCCAGGGAAATCGCTCCTACAGGGCGTTCCGCCGCGAAGACCACCTGCGTGGACTGGTTTTTTAGCCCGCGTAGGCGGGCTTTGCGGCCGAAGGCCCTGTGTAAGGGCGACTTCAGTCGCGTTTACTGAAAGGAGGCTGAACGGTTACAAAGCGGCGGCTCAGGGTGCATTTTTCTTTTGGGGACTGGATGAACCGCCTGTCAGAGACCAGACAGGACTCACTTATCGCCCAGGTCGTCCAGGTCCAGAGACTCGACAAAATCGCGGAAGACCTCGAGTTTTTCCTCTTCCTCGGGAGTGGTAGCTTCTGTCCCGATTTCTTCCTCAGGCGTGATCGAGGCCATATCCATCACCTGCTCGGCGACGAAGATTGGAGCGCCCACCCGCACAGCCAGGGCAATGGCGTCGCTGGGACGCGAGTCGATCTCCATGCTCTTGCCGTTCACGTCTATCACAATGCGGGCGTAGAAGGTGTCGTTGCGCAGTTCATTCACCAAAACGTGTGAGACTTTGACGCCCATCTCGCGGATAAAGCTTTTGAGCAAATCGTGAGTCAGCGGGCGAGCAACCTGGACACCCTGGAGTTGAATCGTAATTGCGTCGGCCTCAAATGGACCAATCCAGATGGGCAGATACCGGTCGCTATCAACTTCCTTCAAGACCACCACGCGATGCTGTGTCATCAGACTGACTCGGATGCTATCAATCGTAACCTTGACCATGTCTGCCTCCTCCAAATGCTAAACCCGTCATCGCCATAAATCTAAGCAAGTTAAGTCTGGTCTCGATCGATTCAAAATGGCGGGCTTAAGTTTACGGCAATGGCCAGTCCACGTGCCTGCACAGTGAACGAAGGCTGTGAGCGGATTATACCACAACCAGAGAGTGGATACAAGTGTCCGCATTCACTCATCAGGGCTTTTCAAAGAATTAACCCAGGTGACAGTCACCTTGTTCGGCATGACACGAAGCTCTCTATCCATCTCTTGCTCACCCACCCATTTGCGGGTATACTGTCTGTAGTCGTTCACCCTCTGTTTTTTGGGCGATTGCCTGTCCCCTGGCGGCCAGGCCAGGGAAATCGCTCCTACAGGGCGTTCCGCCGCGAAGTCCCCCTGCGTGGATTGATCTTTTAGCCCGCGTAGGCGGGCTTTGCGGCCGAAGGCCCTGTAGGGGCGACTTCAGTCGCGTTTACTGATCAGCAATTGGCAACCCGCAGCCGATTCAGCATTTAATCTGGGAGGGCGTCACCATGCGTGCCGTAGACATTATCGCCAAAAAGCGAGACGGCGGCGAATTGACCGCCGAGGAGATTCAATTCTTCATCCAGGGCTATACCCGGGGCGACATCCCCGACTATCAGGCGGCGGCCTGGTGTATGGCCGTGATGTTGCGTGGCATGACCCACTGCGAGGCCATTGACTTGACCATGGCCATGGCTCACTCCGGCGACACACTGGACCTGCACCACATCGCTCCCTTCGTGGTAGACAAACACTCCACCGGTGGCGTGGGCGACAAGACCACCCTCGTCGTCGCCCCCCTGCTCGCCAGCCAGGGACTGCCGGTCGGCAAGATGAGCGGGCGCGGGCTGGGCTTTTCCGGCGGCACCCTCGACAAGTTGGAAAGCATCCACGGATTCACCGTCACCCTCAGCCGAGAGCAATTTATGCGTCAGCTCGCCGAGCACGGCATCGTCGTTGCCGGACAGTCGGCAGACCTGGCGCCGGCCGACGGCAAGCTCTATGCCCTGCGCGACGTGACCGCCACGGTCGAAAGCCTGCCGCTCATCGCCAGCAGCATCATGAGCAAAAAGATCGCCGCCGGCGCCGACGCCATCGTCCTGGACGTGAAAGTGGGCAAGGGAGCCTTTATGAAAACAGAGCCCGAAGCCGAGGAACTGGCAGAACTGATGGTAGCCATCGGGCAGGGGGTGGGACGCAAAGTAGCGGCCGTCATCTCCGATATGGACCAGCCACTAGGCCACGCCGTGGGCAACGCGCTGGAAGTGCGTGAAGCGATTGACACGCTGCACGGCGGCGGCCCGACCGATTTCCGTGAGCATTGCCTGACCGTGGCCGGCATAATGCTAATCCTGGCCGACAAAGCCGCCAACCTGGACGAAGCCCGGAGCATCCTGATCCGTTCGCTGGACGATGGCTCCGCCTGGCGTAAATTCGTGGAATGGATCACCGCCCAGGGAGGCGACCGGGCCGTGCTCGAAGCCCCCGGCCTGCTCCCCCGCGCCTCCCTGATAGAAGATCTGCCCTCCCCCCGCGCCGGCATCATCGCCGAAATCGACGCCTACCAGGTAGGACTGACCAGTGTCCTGTTGGGCGGCGGGCGTACAAAGAAGGGCGATCCCATTGACTACGCCGTGGGGATCGTCCACCACAAAAAGGTGGGCGACCGGGTTGAAAAAGGAGAGCGGCTGTTGACCATCCACGCTAACGACGAGGGCAAACTGGCCGAAGCCCGTCGCCGCCTGCTGGACGCCATCCGCTGGAGTGACCAGCCGATCACGCCGCCACCGCACACGCACAAAATCATCCTGCTCCACAAAAACCTCTAACTGGACACTGGCGATTTTTCCGTTATGTTGTGTAGGGGAGGGGCGAGGCATGCCTCGCCCCTCCCCTACAACACGCAACGCACACTACGCCAATATGAGCGGAACAGATTGCACTCGCAAAATCGCCAGAAAACGGATTTCTCAGCCCCCAATGGAAAATTTGCAAGGTACATTTCAATTCCGACTAAAGTCGCGCCTAAAGGCCCCAGGCCGAGGCGTCGGCCCCCGTGGGCGCCCGGCCGTCAGGCCTGCAGGAGCGGTTTCGATCGCGTTTGTGCCCGGCACAAAATCCGCCATAAAACTGAAATGCGCCCAATTTGCAGGGTACGTTTCATTTTTTTGGTAGGTGTTCAGCCGTCCCCGAATGTTCACGAATACACGAATAGACCGCGGGGAGCATCCCCATTCGGGCATCCGGGTTTTATTCGTGGACGGCCGGGCGGGGACAATTCGTCAAAAATTTGAAACGCACCCCAATTTTAGGGCAATCGCATCTAAATTCGAGTTTGGCCCCAAACCGTCATTCTGCCCGCACCTGCGATGGGGCAGGTGAGCGACGAGGGGGGAATCGCCCCGGAATAGGGATTCCGGGGCTACGAGATGGGGCGATGAGCAT
>JAJRXB010000473.1 GCA_024276515.1 Chloroflexota bacterium | reverse complement strand
TTACACCGACCACGATGGCCACGAACAGCAAGCGCCGTTGATGGACCTTGCCATGGGCGTGCTGACCGCCGCCGATGGCCCCTTCCCCGACATTCGTGTGCTGGCCGCCGAAGCCCGTCGCCGGGCGACTCGAGGGGGCGGAGGATAGATAAGTTAATGAAGGTGGAAGAGAAACTTCAATTGCCCGAGACTTACCGGAGAGACGTCTACCGAGCCGTGGAAATACTCAAAGGGGCTGGATGTACCCACATCTTCCTCTTTGGCTCCCTCACTGCCGGGAAAGCTGGAGCCGGATCGGACATTGACCTGGCTATCCGAGGGTGCCCCAAAGGAAGATTCTTCCATCTCTTGGGCAAGCTCCTGCTCGAACTGGACCATCCTGTGGACCTGGTCAACCTGGACCACCAGGATGCCTTTGCACACTACTTAGAAAAAGAAGGAGAGTTGTTCCGGATTGGTTGAGAAAGTCGTCTCTCAAGTAAAGTTCGAGATTGAGCAAATCGACCAGCTTTTCGAGTTGTACGCTGACCTTTTAGAACGGGCCCAGAAGGGCACACCTGACCTGGTCGAGATCGCGGCGGTGGCTTCTGTTCTTCATTCGTTCTACAATGGGTTGGAAAACATCTTTCTATCCATCGCCAAGGGAATTGATGCAGATGTTCCTACAGGTGCTCAGTGGCATCGTGATCTGCTCACGCAGATGATGGAGTCAACATCCCGCAGAAGGCCGGTCCTGACGGCTGAAGTGGCTCACCGTCTGGCCGCCTACCTGGGTTTTAGACACTTCTATCGGCATTCATATTCATTCTTCCTGGAGTGGGACGAACTGGAAAAGCTGGTAACGCCGTTGACAGAAGTTTGGGAGCAGGTGAAGGATGAGCTTCAGCGGTTTCTCGACAGCTTGAGCGCAGGATAAGCAAGGGGTCATCATAATGAGGACCAACTTGCCGATGTGGCAACGCCACGCGACGAAAATCGGTCTGCTGAGCCTGATCGCTGCCCTGATGATCGGGCTGGCAGGATGCTCCTTACAAAAAAATCGCACCATTAAAATCGTCACCAGCTTTCCAATGCAGGGCGTGGCCCTGGGCCAGTCGGCCGTCAACGCCGTGCAACTGGCAGTGGAAGAACGAGGTGGTCAGGTGGCCGGCTTCACCATCGAGCTGGTGATCCTGGACGACGGCACCGAGACCGGCCAGTGGGATCCAGAACTGGAGGCAGCCAACGCCCGGCAGGCCGTGGCCGATCCCCGGGTGATGGCCTACATCGGACCGCTCAACTCGGGGGCGGCCAAAGTGAGCATTCCCATCACCAACCAGGCCGGCCTGGTGCAAATCAGCCCGACCAACACCTGGCCGGGGCTTACCAAAGTGGGTTTTGCGCCGGGCGAGCCGGGCATCTTCTATCCCACCGGGCGGCGCACCTATTTTCGCACCTGCCCCACCGACGAAATCCAGGCGCCGGCCGCCGCCCGCTGGGCAGACTCGCTGGGCTTCCACAGCGTGTACATTTTGGACGACGGCGAAGCCTACGGCAAAGGATTGGCCAACTTGTTTGAAGAGACGGCCTACGAACTGGGCATGGACGTGTTGGGCCACGTCACCATCGACAAGATGGCGGACGATTATCGGGACGTGCTGCAGCAGGTGGCTGCCACCCAGCCCGACCTGGTTTACTTTGGCGGCTACACGCCCAACGGCGCGCCCACCCTGGTGCGGCAGATGCGTGAGATGGAAATGGCCGCCAGCTTTATGGGCCCAGACGCCATCGTAGACAGCGCCTTCATCGCCGGGGCGGGGGAAGCCGCCGAGGGGGTGTATGCCACCCTGGTCGGCGTGCCCCCTAGCGGCTGGACCACGGGCGCGGTCGCCGACTTCGCCGCCCGCTACCGCGCCCGTTTCGGCATCGAGCCGGAAGCCTTTTCTCATTTCGCCTACGACGCGGCCAGCGTGGTGTTGACCGCCATCGAAAGGGCCGGGACCGACGACCGGCGAGCGGTTCTCAACGCGATGGCCACCCTGGGCGAGATGGAAGGCGTCGCCGGACGCTTCACCTTCGACGTAAATGGGGATACCACCATTACCACTATCAGCGGCAACGTAGTGCGTAACGGCGACTTTGAATATTTGGAGACGTTGGCTCCCTGACAAACGATACCCTTTGTGTGGGGGCGGACCTGCGTGTCCGTCCAGGGCTGAGGACCACTAGATTTTCGGATAGGCTTTAGGGTGTGAGTGATGATTAGCAGACTAGTCCGTAAAATGGGTCGCCTGGGGGTAAGACTCTGGGCCCCCTTCTTGCTGCTGGCGCTCGTGTCGCTGGTGGTGGGCGTGGTGGTGCTGTACGCCACCTACACCAGCCAGCGCCGCTACGTGGCCAGCTTGCAGCAAGAAATTGCGGCGCGGGCCAGTTTGCGCGTGTCGGACTACCTGCAAAGTATCGAGGATAGCCTGGTCTCCGGCGCGCAGACTTTGAGCCTGATCAGCGACGACCCGGCTGCCCAGCGTCGCTACCTCAAATCATTGCTCGACGCCAACCCCGCCTTCTTTGAACTGGCCCTCATCGACACCGCTGGTCGGGAAACGACCAAAGTGGTTCGGCACCAACGGGCGGCCGACCAAAAGCTGCTGGACCAAGCCGACTCTCCAAAGTTTCTCTCCGCCAGCCAGGGACAGAATTACTTCGGCCCCGTCTACATCTCCAAATTCGCCGTCCCTTTTTACACCCTGGCCGTGCCCGTCTACGACGACGCGGGGAGCGTGGTGGGCGTTTTGGCCGCCGAAGTGAATTTCGACGAGATGTGGAACGTCGTCAACCGCATCCCGGTGGGCGAAGCGGGTTACGTTTACGTGGTAGACGGGATGGGCAACCTCATCGTTTACCACAATTTGGGGCTGGTGATGCAACAGCCCGACGTGTCGCAGCAAATCGTTGGAGTGCAGCGATTCCTGGCCGGCGACTTTCAGGTGGCGGAGTACCGGGGCCTGGATGGACAAACCGTCATCGGCGCGCGCCAGCGCATCGCCGGCACCGATTGGGGCGTAATCACCGAGTTGCCGACGAGCGAAGCGTATCGAATCGCCAACCTCTTCGCCCTTACCGCACTCCTGGGCTTCCTGATCATTCTGGCCGTGGTGCTGGCGATGGGCTGGTTCATCACCCGGCGCGTCGTCCAGCCATTGATCGCGCTGTGCCAGGGAGCCTCGATTTTGGGACGGGGCAACCTGGATTATCGCATTCGGGTAAACGCTCCCGACGAAATCGAGGAACTGGCAGCCGAGTTCAACGCGATGGCCGCCAGCCTGCAACAATCGCAGACAGAAATCCAGGCGCGCTTGCGCGAGGTCTCGTCGCTGGTGCAGGCAGGGCGAGCCATCACCTCGCTGGACCTTCAGCGCGTGCTCGACACTTTGGCCAAAGAAGCAGCCCGGGCGGTGGAAGCCCAGGCGTGCATCATCTACGTCCTGAACGAGCCATCCCAGACGTTGGAGCCAAAGTCCGCCTGGAGCCGACCGGGCATCGAATGCGCTCCGCAGCCCGAGCCGGTAGGCGAAGGCGTGGCCGGCTGGGTCGCGGAGCACGCGCACCCCCTCCGCGTGGCAAACGTGCACGCCGATCCCCGCTTTGCGGCGCAGGAGGCGAACTGTCCGCACCGCAGTCTGATGGGTCTGCCGCTCGTGGTCAGCGGGCGGCTGGTGGGTGTGTTGCTGGTTGGCGATAAGGCCGGCAGGTCGGCTGAACTCACCGAGGTCGGGGTGAGCGGTTTCACTCCCAGCGACGAGCGTTTGCTGCTGGCCTTTGCCGACCAGGCGGCCGTGGCCATCGAAAACGCCGAACTGTATGGCGAGGAACGCCGCCGTTCGCGCGAGTTGGCGTTGGTCAATCGCATCAGCCGCACCATCACCGCCAGCCTGGACCTGGAAACCACGCTGGACGCCATCCTGGCCTCGGTGCGCGACCTGCTGCCCTACGTGGCCGCCGAAATCTGCCTGTGGGACTCGGAAAAGGATTTGCTCTTCACCCGGGGCTGGGGCGGCGACCCAACCTATCGTCGCCTGGACGCCGGCGTGTACGCACCGGGCGAAGGCTACACCGGCTGGATTGCCCGCCACCAAAAGCCGTTGCTCATCCCCAACGTCACCACCTTCGACGAAGTCAGGCCCAAGTTGGACCCGGCGGGATTACCCCTGGGAGCCTACGTGGGCGTCCCGCTGATGGTGGGCGACACCTTCGTCGGCACCCTGGAACTGATAAGCCACGAAGTGAACGCCTACCGGCCACAAGACGTGGACACTTTGCAAACAGTGGCCAACCAGGCGGCTGTAGCCATCGAAAATGCCCGGCTCTACCAGCAGGAACAACGACGGCTGCGCGAAGCAGAGATTATGCTGCGCGTCACCGAGGCCCTCTCGTCGGGGCTATCGCTGGAAGAGGCCCTGGCCGAAGCCGGCCGACGGGTCACCGCCCTGTTCAACGCCCATCGTATCGCCTTTGTGCTCTTCAACAGCGATGGAACCGAGATAGACAAAGTCATCGGCCTCTCCCCCGACCAGGCCGAGATGGTGCACCATTACTATCGGTATCCGAACCAGGTCTTTGAGCGTGAAGGACAGCTTACGGGCACCGAACTGTTGCTTCGTCACCGTTTCCTGGCCATCGAAGACTTCGACGCGCCAGAACGTGCCTCGGACCGGCAAAGTGACCCCCGGGTGATGCGCCACGTCTTCGCCGACGACCGCTCGTTGCTCTTGCTGCCCCTGGCGACGCCCGAACGTCTCAGCGGGGCGATGGCCCTGTTGTGGCAGCAGCCACGTCACTTCACAGAAGAGGAAATCGGCCTGGCCGTAGCCATTGCCCAGCAAACGACCGTCACCGTCGAGAAGTCGCGGCTGTTGGAAGAAGCGCGCCGCGCCGCCGAGGTGCAGGCCGGGCTGGCCCGCATCGCTCGCATCGCCATCTCCACCCTCAACCTGGACGAACTCATCAGTCACATGATGGCCGAGGCCCTGGAACTGCTGGGGGCCGAAAAGGGCATGTTGATGCTGTGGAACGAAGGACGCCAGGAGTTGGTGGCCCATCCGGCGAGCATCATCGGCGTGGCCTCAGAAGAGGTGGGAGAGTTCCGCGTCAAAGCCAGCGACCCGGCCTTTGAGCTGAGTGTCCTCAGCCAGGGACAGCCCTTCATCTCCGACGACGCCTCCCGCGACCGGCGTATCCTCGCCCCCTACCGGCCTCTCGTCCAGCGGTTTGACGTGAGGACCTTGCTGGCCGTGCCCCTTATGCTGCAAGAGCGAAGCATCGGCGAGTTGTACGTGGTCAACAAGCCAATGCCCTTTACCCAGGAAGATGCCCGCTTTCTTACGGCTATCGCCGCGTACATGGCCGCGTCCATTCAAAATGCGCGTCTGTTCGCCGCCACCGAGCGCAATATGCGCGAAGTATCCGTTCTCTACGAGACGACCTCGGCCCTGTCGTCCAAACTGTCGGTGGACGAATTGTTGAGCGACCTGGCGCGGCGCATGTCGCTGGCCCTGGATGCCGACGAATGCACCATCTCGGAGTGGGACGAGGCCGGCGGCATTTTGCGGGTGGTGACGGAAGAACCCTCGCCGAATGGGTCTGGCACTGCTCCCATCGTCGCTGGCGGCGACGAATCGGCGTCTGCGCGGCGGGCATCTTACTCCGTGGCCGATTTCCCCACCACGGCCGAAGTGTTACGCAGTCAGCAGCCAAAGGTGGTGTCGGTCTCCGACCCGCAGGCCGGCCCGGCCGAAGTGGCCCTGCTTCGCCAGCTTGGCTGGAGCTCTATGCTGGTGTTGCCTTTGGTCGTGCGCGATGCGGTGGTGGGTCTGGTGGAAATTTACGACGCCGACGAACGGCACTTCAGCGACGAAGAAATACGGCTGGCCCAGGCCCTCACCAGCCAGGCGGCCATCGCGCTGAGAAACGCACAACTCTTCAGCCTCACCGACGAGCGGCTGCACAAACGGATAGAAGAACTTTCCGGCCTGCAACGAGTCAGCCAGGAGCTGAACAGCACCCTCGACCAAAACCGCGTTCTCAGACTGGTGCTGCAAGAGGCAATGCGCGCCACCGGCGCCGATTTTGGCAACGTGAGCCTGTACGACCGGAGCACCGGCAAGCTTTTGGCCTACGTTGGCTCCGGCTTCAGCGACGAGGAGATGGCTCGCCTGCAAGAGAGTGAATTCTACGCCGGGACCGGCGTGACCGGGCGCGTCTTGCAGACCAGGGAACCGGTTCTGGTCCCCGACGTGTCCCTGGACCCCGGCTACGTGATGATCTCCAGCGAGTCTCGGTCGGAGGTGGCGGTGCCCATCTTTTACGCCGGGGACGTGGCCGGCGTCATCAACCTGGAGAGCCGGCAACTCAACGCCTTCAGCGAAGAGCAATTGCATTACCTGGAGGCACTGGCCAACCAGGCGGCCGTCGCCATCCGCAATGCTCTGGCCTACGAGGAACAAAGACAGCAACGCGAGTTATTGCGCCAGCGCGCGGAACAGTTGGCGCGCCTGTCGGAAATCAGCCGGGCCTTCCGCTCCGACCAACCGCTGGAGACGGTGCTGGAAGACATCGCCTATGCCATTCAAGAGACGGTGGGCTTCAACGTGGCCCTCATCAGCGTGATGCGGGGCGACCCGCCCATGTTGCATCGGGTGGCGGGAGCCGGCATCCCCCTGGCCGAAATGGAACAACTCAAAGCAGCGCCCCAATCGCCAGAAGTGGTGATGGGCCTGATGCAAGACCGCTTTCGGCTGGGTCTCCAATCGTATTACATTCCGCATACACACAAAGAGATCTGGGAAGATCACCTGGACGTGCATTACGCCGAATCAGAATACCTGTCAAAACCGGGCGAAGATCGCTGGGATCCCGACGACTTGTGCTTCTCGCCCCTCTACAACCAGGAGCATCAACTCATCGGGGTACTTTCCGTAGACAACCCCCGCGATGGCCGGGTGCCCAACGAGCAGGTAATAGAAACCCTTGAAATATTCGCCAACCACGCGGCGGCAGCCATCGAAAATGCCCAACTCTTCCGTTCCGAACAAGAGCGTCGCCGGCTGGCCGACACCTTGCGCGAAGTGGCCGAGGTGGTCAGCTCTACCCTGAACGTGGATCAGGTGATCGAGGCCATTCTCGACCAGTTGCGGTACGTGGTCCCCTACGATAGCGCCAGCGTACAGGTGCTCCGGGACGACCATCTGGTCATCACCGGCGGGCGTGGTTGGGACAACCCGGAGGACGTGTTGGGCATCGCCTTCCCCGTGACGGGGGACAACCCAAACGCCGTCGTGGTACGCACCCGTGCGCCCTACATCGTCCCCGATACGCGGGCGGTCTATGCTGCCTTCCGCGAACCACCCCACAATCACATTCGCTCGTGGCTGGGCGTCCCCCTGCTCTTCGGCGATGACTTCCTGGGCATGATTGCCCTCGACAGCGTTGAGTTGGATCACTACACCCAGGAGCACGCCCAACTGGCCCTCACCTTCGCCAATCAGGTGGCGGTGGCTTTGCAAAACGCCCAACTCTTCGAGCAGGCACGTCAATACGCCGACCAACTGCGCGTTATCAACGAAGTCGGCGTCGAGATCACCTCGATCCTGAACGTAGACCAACTGATCGCTCGTGTCAGCCAGTTGGTGGAAGATAACTTTGGTTATCACGTCAACATCGGTCTGGTCGTCGAAGAAGATTACCTGGTCTGGCACACCCAGGGGCCGGAGAGTGATGGCGACCGGCAGCCGACCTATCGCCTGACGGCCGACTCTCTTTCCCCGCCCGCAGATGCCCTTCAAGAAGCGGACACCCATCCCCACGGGGACTCTGTCCCAGGCGTCGAGGGGGAGCGAGGTGTCCGCCGGGAGACGACCGGCGCAGAGATTGCCATCCCGCTGAAGGTGCAAGATCGTGTCATCGGCGTGTTCAACGTCCGCTGCGAAGTGCCGGACGACCTGTCGGAATCCAACCTCGCCAAAGCCAGTTTCAACGAGAACGACGTGATGGTGTTGCAGTCGTTGGCCAGCCAGACGGCCGTAGCCATCGCCAACGCCCAGTTGTTCGAGCGCGTCAGTCGGATGGGACAGGAACTGGAGCAACGGGTGCAGGAGCGCACCGAAGCACTGGCCAAAACGCTGGAAGACCTGACCCTGGAGCGCGACCGGGTGGAGACCCTCTATCGCATCACCCGCGAATTGTCGGCCAGCCTCGACCTGGACCGGGTGTTGACCGAGGCGCTGAGTCTGATCAACCGGGCGGTGGGCGTGTCGCACGGCTCTATTATGTTGCTGGACCCCGGCACCGGCAAGCTGATTTACCGGGCGGCGCTGGGACGTTCCAAGGGGCTGCCCCGCGGTGGCAAACCGACCCGCTATCGCCGGGGGGTGGGACTGGCCGGCTGGGTGGTCGAAACCCGCGAGCCGGTGATTGTGCCCGACGTGACGAAGGATCCCCACTGGGTCCCGGACGACAAAAAAACCGTCCCGGAACGCAAGTCGGCGATGGCCGTGCCCCTCACTGCCGGCGACGACGTGCTGGGCGTGTTGCTCCTCTTCCACCCGGAGGTCGGCTACTTTACCCAGGATCACCTCAAGCTGGTCAGCGCAGCCGCCACCCAGGTGGCGACGGCCATCAACAACGCCGAACTCTATCAACTCATCACCGACCAGGCCGAACGGCTGGGGGTGATGCTGCGCACCCAAAGGGCCGAGGCGGCCAAACACCAGGCCATCGTGGAGGGCATCGCCGATGGCGTGCTGGTGCTCGACACCAACCGCCACGTGGTGCTGATGAACCCGGCGGCAGCCCATATCCTGGGGCTGGACGCCAGCGCCGTCGAAGGGCAGCACATCCGCGAAATCCTGGGGCGGGCCGAGTCGACCGTGGACCAGGCGTTGGCCCGCCAGCTCTACGATAAGCTGATGACCGGCATGGAGCATTTTGGCGCTGTCGAGTTTGCGCAGGATGAGGAAATAACCCGCCTCGACTTCCGCCTGAAAGCAGAAGACAAAGTCGTCGTCGTCAACCTGTCGCCGGTCTCGCTGGGCAGCGGCGAATTGCCCAGCCTGGTCACCGTCCTGCGCGACATCAGCCGCGAGGCCGAGGTGGAACGTCTGAAGAACGAGTTCATCTCCACTGTCTCTCACGAACTGCGCACGCCGATGACCTCCATCAAAGGCTACACCGACCTGCTGGTCAGCGAAAAGATTGGAGCGCTCAGTGAGCAACAGCGTCACTTTGTGCAGGTCATCAAGACCAATGCCGACCGTCTGACCGCGCTGGTCAACGACTTCCTCGACATCTCTCGCATCGAAACCGGCCGCATCAAGCTCAAGATCAGTCCTCTAGACCTGGCCGCGCTGATCAACCAGGTGGCCGATAATTTCCAGGGGCAGATGGTCGAAAAGTCGCTGGATTTGGTGCTCGACCTGCCGCCAGATCTGCCCCCGGTGCGCGCCGACGAAGACCGGGTGACCCAAATCCTGGAGAACCTCATCAGCAACGCCTGGAAGTACACCCCAGAAGGGGGACAAGTGACAGTGCGGGCCAGAGTCGTGGACGGCTTCGTGCAGGTGGACGTGTCGGACACCGGCATCGGCATTGCCGAGAAGGACCTGGAACACGTCTTTGACCGCTTCTACCGCACCGAGCAGGCGGAAGTTCGGGCGGTGGCCGGCACCGGACTGGGCCTGTCCATCGTGAAGATGTTCGTGGAATTGCTGGGAGGCAAGATTTGGGTTGAAAGCCAGGTGAACCAGGGCACTACCTTTAGCTTCACCCTGCCGCTGGCCGTGACGGTGATTCCGAGGCCATCCGGCGGTGATGCGACCGCCCCCAAGATTCTGGTCGTCGACGACGACGAGCACATCTTGCAGCTTTTGGGCCATCACCTGGAGATAGAAGGATACCAGGTGCTGACGGCCCAATGCGGCGAGGACGCGCTCCGCCTGGCGCGCAGCGAACAGCCGGCTCTGATCACCCTCGACATTCTGCTGGACGAGGTAGATGGATTCGAGGTGCTGGAAAGCCTCAAAAAAGACCCGATGACGGCCGGCATCCCGGTCATCATCGTCTCCATCGTCCCCGACGCCGAGACTCGAGGCCTGGCTCTGGGAGCAGCGGGGTACATCAGCAAACCCTTTGAGGAACAGCACGTGGTGAAACAAGTGCAAATAGCCCTGTCCGCACTGGGCGACGAGGGAAATGGACAATTCAACCGGGTGCTGGTCGTGGACGACGACCGTCACATCGTGGACTGGCTGAAAGAGGCATTGACCAGCAGCGGCTTCACCGTGCGGGGGGCCTACAACGGACAGGAAGCGCTGGCCCTGGCCCGCGAAGACTCTCCTGACCTGATTTTGCTGGATCTGAAGATGCCCGACATGGACGGTTACGAAGTCATCCGCAACCTGCGCCGCGATCAGGCAACACGCAACATCCCCGTGATCGTCATCACCGGCAGCTCTCTGGACGACGACTACGATCACGTTAAAGTTTTGGGGATGGGCGTTGAACATATGCTTACCAAACCGTTCACCGTCGAAACCCTGGTAGAGGAGATCAAGCGCGTCGGGTGTGAAGCGGCCGCCTGAGCCTTGTCGCTCTACACCCGGCGCAGAGCGCAGGGGCAGAGCCGCGTGTCCGCCCTGGATGGGCGCACAGGTCTGCCGTCCGTGTGCCCGATTTTGTTTGTCAAACACCATAGTCCAGAAAACAAAGGTATTGCGGGATACAAATAACCACAGGAGTCGCTAACTTATGAGTGTCCCCTTGATTCTG
>JAJRXB010000472.1 GCA_024276515.1 Chloroflexota bacterium | reverse complement strand
TCTTGCTCTCGCGCCTCGAGATTGCCGTTGACGGTATCTTGCAGGTCGTCAATGTCGAACAGGCGGACGCCGGGAATCTCGGCCACTGCCGGGTCGGTGTCGCGGGGGACGGCGATGTCTATGATGAGCATTGGACGTTCGGGCCGCTGAGACATGGCCGCCCTCACCTTTTGGGGCGTGATGAGGATGTGGGGCGCATCGGTGGCGGTGACGACGATGTCGGCCCGGGCCAGGGCTTCGGCCTGGCGGTCGAAGGTCATCGCCTCGCCGTTGAACTGGCGGGCCAGCATCAGCCCCCGCTCGTAGGTGCGGTTGGCAACGATGATGCCGCTCGCGCCCCGTGTCATCAAGGTGCGGGCGGCGATCTGCCCCATCTCGCCGGCGCCCATCACCAGCACCACCCGGTCGTTGAGAGTCCCCATCTCCTGCTCTGCCAGGGCGGCTGCCGCCGACGGCACCGAGGTGGCATATTGGCTGATGGCCGTCTCGGTGCGGGCGCGTTTGCCGGCCTGGATGGCGTGACGGAAGAGGGTGTTGAGCACAGGGCCGGTGGCGTGACGGCTGAGGGCCGTTTGATAGGCTTCTGTCACCTGGCCCAGGATTTGGGGCTCGCCGACGACCATCGAATCGAGACCGCAGGCGACCCGGGTCAGGTGGTTCACGGCCTCGGCGTCTGATTTGACGTAGAGCGCGTCCACAAATTCCTCTGCCGGCACCTGGCGATTTTGGCTGAGGAATTGAATCAGCGCCTCGCGCCCCCGGTCAGGGTCATCGGCGACGGCGTAGATTTCCAACCGGTTGCAGGTGGAAAGGATGACGCCTTCGGACAAGAGGGCAGAGCCGTGTCCGTCGGGCTGGCCAAAGCGGGTGAGGGCTTCGGGCAGTCTGATGTCACTGATGGCGAGTCGCTCGCGCAGAGCAATTGGGGCAGTGGTGTGGTTGACGCCAATGAGGAGGATATGGGTGCTCAAGCTGTGGCTCCTTTGTACTTGTCTGACAATAACTTTGCATTTTGGTCGGCAAATCAGGCGTACACTGATCGTAACCCGTGCTGACCGCAAGGTCAGTAAGGCACTAAGTTATTTCTGGACAAGCACTTTGCGGCACGACTTGTCGGTTGCGGGTAATTTGGCACAGGATACTTAGCCACACGTGTGTATTTTAGCACAATCCCATGCGGTTTGCATTAAAGAGAGATTAGAAAATCTATTTTCGCAATCTGTTTTTATGTAGATTTTTGGGGAGATTCGTCGCCGGGGTGACGTAAACAGGTGGCAGGGGGTTTCTTCCCCCCCGCCTGTTCTGCCATCTCCTGATGCTCAGGTGCGACCGAATTCGCGGGCGAGTTGGGCGGCGCTCAGGTGAATCATGGTGGGGCGGCCATGGGGACAGGTTCGCGGGGCGCTGCAACGTTCCAGGTGGTGGATGAGTTCTTGCATCTCTTGCATCGAAAGAGTCTGGCCGGCCTTGATGGCGGCTCGCTTGCAGACGGTCACGATCAGCCGCTCGTCCGATTGGCGGGAGAGGGGAATAGCACCTTCGGCCAATTCGGCCAGGATGTCGGCCAGGGCGGTGGCGGGATCGGCCTTGAGGAGGATTTGGGGCACGGCGCGCAGGCGGTAGGTGGTGCCGCCAAAGGGCTCGATGGCAAAGCCGACCTGAGCCAGGGTATCGGCCTCGGCGTCGAGGATGGCGGCCTGGGCCGGGGTGAGTTCCAGCGTCACCGGCTCCAGCAGTTGTTGGGAGGAGACCTGGGCGCTGGCTCGTTCGGCCTGTATTTGCTCGTAAAGGACTCGTTCGTGGGCGGCGTGCTGGTCTACCAGGTAGAGACCGTCGGGACCTTCGGCGACGATGTAGGTTTGGGCCACCTGGCCCACGACTCGGAGCAACGGAATCTCTTCGGCGGCGGGCCGAAGGCTGCCCGTCTCGTCGTCGGGCAGGGTACGCTGGGCCTCGAAGCCGAGTTGAGTGGCGCGTCGGCCGGCGGCTACCAGCCGTCGCCAGCGTTCGGCCTCCTCTCTGGAGAACTCCGTGCTGTCGGCCGGAGCGGCGTCGTGGGCGAGGCCGGGCCTGAATCCAACCCTTATCTGGGGCACCGACGCGGCGGCCACCACGGTGCTTCGTACCACTTTTTGCACCATGCTGAAAACCCGGCGCTGGTCGCGGAATTTCACCTCGCTTTTGGTGGGGTGGACGTTCACGTCCACGTCGGCCGGGTCGAGAGTCACGTTGATGACGGCGACCGGATGCCGCCCAACAGGGAGGAAGGTGTGATAAGCCTGGGTCACTGCCGCCGCCAGTGAACGATCCTGCACCCAGCGTCGGTTGACGAAGAAGATGAGCCGGTCGCGCTGTCCCCGGTGCAGCGACGGCACGCCGACGTAGCCGCTGACGCGAATCGCCGGCGGCTGGGAGCCGGGGGCCGGTGGCTGACTGCCGAGTTCGACCATCTGCCGCGCGGTCTCCAGTCCCATCACCTCTACCAACACGTCGTACAGGTTGCTGCTGCCGCCGGTTTGAAAGGCGACTCGTCGGTCGAGGGTCAGGTGAAAGCGCAATTCGGGGTAGGCCAAAGCGTAGTTGACCACCACTCGGTGGATGTGGCCGGCTTCGGTGGCCGGGGCTTTAAGGAACTTGCGGCGGGCGGGTATGTTGTGGAAGAGGTTCTCGACGGTGACGGTGGTGCCGGCCGGCGAACCTTTGGCTCCCAGGGATACCTGCTGCCCCCCGTCGAGGCGAATCTCAACTCCGGCGGACTGAGAGGCAGGCCGTGAGACGAGGGTCAGCCGCGAGACGGCGGCGATGGAGGCCAGCGCCTCGCCGCGAAAACCCAGGGTGGTGATGCGTTCCAGGTCTTCCACCGAGGTTAGCTTGCTGGTGGCGTGCCGGGCGAAGGCCAGCGGGATTTCGTCGGCGGGGATGCCGGCCCCGTCGTCGCTGACACGAATCAGCCGGCGGCCCCCGTCGCGCGCCTCAACGCGGATGGCCCGTGCGCCGGCGTCGATGGCATTCTCCACCAATTCTTTCACCACCGAGGCGGGACGCTCCACCACCTCGCCGGCAGCGATTTTGGCCGCCACGTCTGGCGGCAACACGTGAATAGGCATCGTCCGGTCACTCCTTGCCCTGCATCGGGGCGAGATTGATTGTACCACAAAAACGCATCTCCACGCCAACGGCAGCGGCAGCGGATTAAAAGAGCGGATAAGCGGATGGGGTAGTGGTAGAAAAGTAAGTGATATGTCATTGCGAGGGAGTGAAACGGACGAAGCAATCCCCGCCCTGCCAAACGGAGATTGCTTACCCCGTTCGGGGCACAGGTCGGCGTAAAAAAACACGCCTCGCAATGACAGCCTGAGTAGGTAGTTACGCACCCAATTGAAACATACCTCCGCGGCCTTGATACTTGCGACCTCTGAGTATAATGCCAACGGCAGCGGATTGGAAGAGCGGATAAGCGGACGGGGTAGCGGTAGAAAAGTAAGTGATATGTCATTGCGAGGGAGTGAAACGGACGAAGCAATCCCCGCCCTGCCAAACGGAGATTGCTTACCCCGTTCGGGGCACAGGTCGGCGTAAAAAAACACGCCTCGCATGACAGCCTGAGTAGGTAGTTACGCACCCAATTGAAATACACCCCGCGGCCTTGATACTTGCGACCTCCTGAGTATAATGAGGCCACAAACAAGGGAGACCCGGCAATGACGCATAAATGGAGCGTGATCGTCCTCCTGGCGTTGTTCTCGCTGGTGGCGGCGCAATGTGGCTCGCCCTCGCCCACCCCCGGCCCGGCGCTGC
>JAJRXB010000471.1 GCA_024276515.1 Chloroflexota bacterium | reverse complement strand
GCCCGCCAAAACGTGGCTCTCAACGAGGTAGAGTCCGTCGTCCGCGTCGAGGTCGGGACGGTAGAAATCCCTAATCCCCAATCTCCAATCCCCAACCTGGTCGTGGCCAACATCCTGGCCGAGACCATCGTCGAGCTGGCCCCGGCGTTGACGGCGAGTCTGTCGCCGGGGGGTGTCCTCGTCGTCAGCGGGGTCATCTCCGACCGGGCAGACGACGTCGTCGCCAGCTTGCGCGAGAATGGCCTGTCGTTCGCCGAGCGACGGGACGACGGGGAGTGGGTGGCCTTGATTGCTGCGCACCGAGCCGAATCTCTAATCTCTAATCTCTGATCTCCAATCTCCAGGCCGAAAAGGATGACGATGCATCGCTTTTTCATCCCCCCTGAATGGATCAACGACCAACAGGTGACGCTGATCGAAGACGTGGCTCACCAGATTCGTCACGTGTTGCGTATGCGTCCTGGCGACCGGCTGATTGTCCTGGACGACTCCGGCTGGGAGCGAGAGGTGGAGCTGAGCCGGGTGACGCGCAACGTGGTGATCGGGTACGTGGCCGAGGAGCGGCTGGCCGCCGGGGAGCCGCGCACCAAGATCAGCCTGTATCAGGGGGTGCTCAAGGCCCAAAAGTTTGAGTGGGTATTGCAAAAGGGGACAGAGTTGGGGCTGGTGGAGTTTATCCCCGTCGTCTGCGAGCGTTCGCTGGTGGGGGACCTGGAGGACGTGGACCGTAAGCTGGGGCGTTGGCAGCGCATCATTCGTGAGGCAGCCGAGCAGAGCGGGCGCGGACGGCTGCCTGTGTTGCGGTCGGCGATGCTCTTTACCCAGAGCTGTCAGCGGGCGACGCGTTCGGGTGGGCTGGCACTGGTGCCGTGGGAAAGAGAGCAGGCGACCAGCCTGAAATTGGCGCTGACCGCCGGGGCGGGTGGGAAGGACCGGCCATTCAGCATCAGCCTCTTCATTGGGCCGGAGGGGGGGCTCACCCCGGAAGAAATCCAGGTTGCCCGCCGTTACAATGCGCAGCCGGTCAGCCTGGGACCGCGCATCCTGCGCGCCGAGACGGCCGGGCTGGTGGCCGCTTCGGCCATTTTGTACGAGTTGGGTGATTTGGGGTAAGGCGACACTCAATAACCCAGGTGACAGTCACCTTCGATAGGTCAGCAGGCCCCAGAAGAGTTTATAGAATAGTTGGGTTTCCTCGGTTGGGAGTATCATGGCATTTTGTCTCCTGCGAATGGCTCATATATGAAAAGTGTGCCGACATGTCACCGCGAGCCGGAGGCGAAGCGGTCTCAGCCGTTGGCACTTGCGTGCGGTGCAAGTGTCGCTTCGCTCGCAATGATATGCCCAGATTCTAGACATGAGCCCTGCGAATTTTGGTAGTGGTAGAAAAGTAAGTGATATGTCATTGCGAGGGAGTGAAACGGACGAAGCAATCCCCGTATTGCAGGCCGGAGATTGCGTCGCTTCGCTCGCAATGACAGACCCTCCGTCACTTACGGTTTAACCACCACCCGAATTTTTAGGTCTGCTGCGTCGGTGCGGGGGTGCTGGTCGGCGTTGGGGCCGGTAAGGGAGGCGATTCCGGTGTCGACGTGGACGTGGGAGTATCGGTCGCCGGTTCGGGTGTCGGGGTGCTGGTCGGCGGTTCCGGGGTGAGGGTGGGCGTGGGGGTGTCGGTGGCCGGTTCGGGCGTGGGCGTGTCGGTCGGTGGCTCCGCCGTCGGCGTGTCGGTGACGGGTTCGGGCGTCGGGGTGTCGGTCGGCGGTTTGGGCGTTGGCGTGTCGGTGGCCGGCCGGGGCGTGGAAGTGTCGGTCGGCGTGGGGAGCGGGTTGTCGATCAAAATGTTGACTCGCCCCTCGTAGGTGCCGCCCGCCCGGTCGAAGACGACGACGCGCAGGGTGTAGGGACCGTTGGGCTGCGTGCGGGTGTCCCACTGGGCCAGTGGCCCCCCTTCCACCAGCCGGTTGATGGGGCCGGCTACCGGGCCGAAGGCCTGCGGTCCCCAGCTCACGCCGTATTCCACCACGTAATGAGAGAAGTTGGCGGCCACGGCCACGCCCTCGATGGTGATGACCCCTTCGACGGTTTGCCCCTGGGTCGGCCAGGTGATGAGGGCCTGCGCTGCGCCGGTGTGCACCGGACAGGTGCGGTCGGGCGGCTGCTCGATGCCGTGCTCGATGGCCCACTGGCGGCCGTCGGGGGGATACACCTGGAAGTAGCGTTCGATCACCAGGTTGGGCGGGCAAAACTCGGTGGCGATGGCGTTGGTGCTGGTGTCGATGCGCACCATCTGGTGGATGTCGTGCTCCGGGCCGAGGGGGGGCTGGTCCTGGGCGAAAATTTCGGTGGTCCGGCGCGGGCAGACCTCGCTGGGGATGGTGCCCGAGTCGGCGCAGATCTCCATTTCCACGATGGTGGGCGGGCGGATGAAGTCGCGCACCGGCACCCCTTCCAGTGCTCGTTCCATCACGTTGTGCCAGATGGGGCCGGCGCCGCTCACCCCACTGACGCCTTGCATCGGGCTGTTGTCTGAATTGCCCACCCACACGCCCACCACGATGTCGGGGGTGTAGCCAACCGTCCAGTTGTCGCGGAAGTCGTTGGTGGTGCCGGTTTTGACCGCCGCCGGGCGCGACAGTTTGAGCACGCTGTTGGGACCGAAGGCGGGGGTGCGGGCCTGGTTGTCGGCCAGGATGTGGGTGATGAGGTAGGCGTGCTCGGCGCGCAGCACGCGGGTCCCCTCCGGCGGGTGGTATTCGTCGAGCACGCGGCCAAAGCTGTCGGTGACACGCAAAATGGCGACGGGGGGCACGCGCTGGCCGCCGTTGGCCATCGCCTGATACGCGCCGACCATCTCCAGCAGCGTCACCTCGCCGCCGCCCAGGGTCAGCGACAGGCCGTAGTCGTCGCGGGTGAGGGTGGTGATGCCCAGGCGTCGGGCCATCTCTTTGAGGGCCGGGACGCCGACGAACTCCAGCGTTTTCACCGCCGGGATGTTGTAAGAATTGGCCAGCGCGCTCCGCAGCAGCACCGGGCCGTGGAATTTGCCGTCGTAGTTGACCGGCTTGTAAACGCCGCCGGCCCCGTCGGGGTACTCCACCGGCACGTCCATAATCAGCGTGGCGGGCGTCCAGCCGCGCTCGAAGGCGGCCAGATAGGTCAGCGGCTTGATGGCAGAGCCGGGCTGGCGGGGTCGCAGAGCGACGTTTACCTGGCCGTCGATGCTTTCGTCGCCAAAGTCCTTGCTGCCGACCATGGCCAGGATCTCCCCCGTCTTGGCGTTGAGCACCACCACCGCGCCGTTGGTGACGTTTTTGCCCTGCAGAGCGTTGATCTGGTTGACCACCTCCTCCTCGGCGATGGCCTGCACCCGGGGGTCGAGGGTGGTCTGCACCCGAATCCCCGGCTCCTGGTAGAGCAGGTCGGGGCCGTACCTTTCTTCGAGCACCTGACGGACGTAGGTGACGAAGTGGGGCGCGGCGAACTCGGCGCGGGGGGAGGTGTATTGAAGCTCCTCTTGATAGGCGGCGGCCGCCTGCGCCGGGGTGACGTATCCCGCCTCGACCATCAGGCTCAACACCACTTGTTGGCGGGCTTTGGCCGCTTCGGGGTTGGCGAAAGGATCGTAGATGGCCGGCGACTGGGGCAGGCCGGCCAGCAGGGCCGCCTCGGCCAGGGTCAGGTCGGTCGCCGGCTTGCCGAAGTAGGTGTGGCTGGCGGCCTCGATGCCGTAGGCCAGGTTGCCGTAATAAATCTGGTTCAGGTAAATCTCCAGGATTTTGTCTTTGGGGTAGCGGCGGAAGAGCTCCATCGCCAGCACTGCCTCGCGGACTTTGCGCGACAGGGTCTTTTCGGAGCGCTCTTCGGGGCTGAGCAGCACGTTGCGGGCCAGTTGCTGGGTGATGGTGCTGCCGCCGGAGACGATCTCTCCCTCGGTGACGTTGTAGTAGATGGCGCGGGCGATGGCGATGGGGTCCACACCGACGTTTTGGTAGAAGAAGCGGTCCTCGGTGGCGATGGTCGCCTGCTGGGCATAGGGCGAGACCCGGCTGAGGGGGACCCAGGTGCGTCGCCCGGCCGAGGGGGGGATCAATTCCCACAGCAGATTCCCATTTCGGTCGTAAATTTCGCTGCTGGCGAAGGTGAAAGCCTGGCTTTGCAACTCTTCCGGCGAGGGCAATTCGGCGGCGATGACCACGTATCCGGCCACGGCGGCGGCGATGGTCAGCAGTGAGAGGAACACCACCATAATCACTGCGAACATCAAGCCGCGCAGCAGCAACCCGGCAAAGCCGGGCCGCCTGGCCCGGCGCGAAGCCGTGACGCGCCCATAGGGCGACGGGCGGGTTGGGAGAGGCGGTCTGTGGGGAAGGGGGCGCGGTCTCTGGCCGGCAGGGTTGGTGTAAACGGTCGGGGGCTCCGAAGTTGCACCCGCCGGGCGATCCCGGCCGCCGGTTTGCGTTGGGTCGTG
>JAJRXB010000470.1 GCA_024276515.1 Chloroflexota bacterium | reverse complement strand
GTCTTTTATCTGGCCCGGCATCGGGCGATAGCGACTAATGTCGCGCCTGAAGGCCCCAGGCCGACGCGCTGGCGTCCACGGGAGGTGGACGCCTGGCCGTCAGGCCTGCAGGAGCGGTTTCAACCGCGTTTGTGCCCTGGCACAAAATCCGCCATAAAACTGAAATGCGCCCGAATTCGATGGGGGCTAGATTTCCCGTGGCAAGCGTGCTATAATTAAGTGTGGTTGCGGGTGAGGGCAGTTTCCTTGCCGGGTGTTGCCAGAGCCGTTCGGCATCGGGAAGGCAATCCCAGGCATAAGAATAAGGAGGCCAATTCTATGTCAGACAAAAAAGGTTTTCTTAAGCGATTGGATATGTTCAACGGATTGTCCGACGAGGAGTTGTCGAAAGTCGCTGAGCTATGCACCGAAGTGAGTTACAAGGCAGGGGATACCATCCTGAACATCAAGGATACCGCCGACGATTTTTACCTCATCCGCAATGGCACCGTGCAGATCATCACCAACCCCGACATTCTTGAGACCAAGCCGGAACTGGCCGATTCGGTGTTGGTGACGCTGGGCGAAGGGCAGAGCTTTGGTGAGATGGGGTTGGTGGATCGGGGTGCCCGGTCGGCCACGGTGCGCGCGGCATCCGACACCGACGTGTACGTCATCAACTGCGACAAGTTCCTGGAGCTTTGCCATCAGGATACGCACCTGGGTTTCCTGGTAATGCGGAACATCGCTGCCGATCTGTCGTTCAAACTACGCTATCGCAATCTGATTTGACCATCGCACACCTGAAAGAGGAGATCTGAATTATGATCTACAAAGTCAGCTTTGTGGTACCCGGGCGACGAGACGTGGGCGGCATCCAGAACATGGACCAGGAGCCCAAACCCGGTGATCGCGTGCGGATAGGCAATCAAACGTTTGAAGTGGTGGAAGTCACCGAGTTGATGCCACCCCGAGGCGACTTTGCATACCTTCATGCCACCTGCAAGCCGGTGCAAGAGTAAATAGATGGTCAGGTGCTCATCTCGTTCGTGCAATCGGGAGAGTCTGCCCTTGCGTCCCTCTACGTTCTCTATCGTGGCCCGCGACCCAGGCAACGGAGACCTGGGGGTGGCGGTGCAATCCAAATTTATCGCCGTGGGCGCGGTGGTGCCGTGGGCCAGGGCCGGCGTGGGAGCGATTGCCACCCAGTCGTATGCCAACACCACCTATGGGCCGCGCGGGTTGGCGTTGCTGGCAGAGGGCCTTTCGGCGGCGGAGACGGTGGCCCGGCTGACGCGCGACGACGAGGAGCGGGGGTTGCGCCAGGTAGGAGTGGTCAGCGCCGCCGGAGATGCAGCCGCCTTCACCGGGGATGAATGCTACGAGTGGGCCGGCCACGTCGTCGGCGATGGCTATTGCTGCCAGGGGAATATCCTGGTAGACGCCGAGACGGTTCGCGCAATGGCGACGGCCTTCGAGTCGGCCAGCGGGGACCTGGCGGGCCGGCTGGTGGCAGCGTTGGCCGCCGGTCAGGCGGCCGGCGGCGACCGGCGCGGTCAGCAGAGCGCGGCGCTGCTGGTGGTCCGCGAAGGGGGCGGCTACGGCGGCTACAACGACCGGCTGGTGGACCTGCGGGTGGACGACCACCCCCGGCCCATCGAGGAGCTGGCCCGGCTGCTTGACCTTTACAAACTCTATTTTTTCGAGAGCGACGAGAGCGAGCTACTGCCCATCGATGCATCGCTGGCACGTGAATTGCAACACATGTTGGCCGACCTGGGATTTTACCAGGCTGACGTGACCGGAGTTTACGACGAGGCGACGAAAAGCGCGTTGTGGCATTTTAGCAGCGTCGAGAATCTGGAGGAACGCTGGCAGGACGACGCCCGCATTGATCCATTGGTGTTGCGGTTTCTCAGAGACAAATGGCAGGCGCGCGGCGAATAAGGAGCCGTCGGGTAGGGGCGAACGGGCGTCCGCCCCCACTGATTTGGGTGTGTTCAAAACGAGTTGGTATATTGTAAGGGCTGTAGGGGCAGACCGATGTGTCTGCCCGTTCCAGGGCGAACACTCGGGTTCGCCCCTACGGTCTCAACCCATTTGTCGGCTGAGAAACCCGGTGGTCTCCCCGTTGAGGGTTGGTGGCGAAGAGGAGGCAAAGCCCTCACCCACCCCCGCCTGCACCCCCTCCCTCTCCCAATTTGGGGAGAGGGAGGGGGTTGGGGGGAGGGAGAGGGCAAGCCCTCGCGCTCCCAAACATCATCAACGCTTAACGGGGAGACTACCAGAAACCCGTTTTCTGACAATTTTGCGGGGGCGATCTTCTCGAATCAGGTTTGTTGGGCACGACCCGGGGCAATTCCGGCCAGGAAAATGGGTTTCTGATTGCATCGGTTCGTGACAAGATCAAACGCCCTCCGGCTATGACTGCCGGAGGGCGTTGTGTTTGTGAATGGCGTCGAGGCGACCTGTTTTTACCACGTCCGCTGGATGGTAACCTCGAAGGAAGCGTGGAACCGGGAGTTGGCAACGGCGTTGCCCGTGGCGGGACACTCCTCGTCTATTTGATAATCAGGGGTGATGCCGCTGGCGACCTGGCTCTTGGCACCGGCGACCTGCACACTATATACGCCTTTGAACATGGCAAATTCTACCCAACCTGGTCCCCTGCCTTTGGTCTCGGTGATCGGATTGGCGCAATCGCCATCGCTGGGACCCCAGCATATCTTGAGGGGCACGCCGTTCAGCCCGTTGCCGGCCTTGTCGATCACGTGGACGAAAATGTGGTGCTTGCCCTCATTCTCACAGGCTGTGAGCTGGCGGACGCCGGTGACGATGTAGTCTGCGTCTGGCGTGGGCGTGGCCGATGGCGTGGGCGTGGCCGTCGGCGGGCGCGGCGTCGGCGTGACGGGGATGGGCGTCGGCGTTGGGGTGTCGGCCGGCGTTGGGGTGAGGGTGGGTGGCACCGGGGTGTCGGTCGGGACGGGCGTCGGCGTCCAGGTGGGGATGGGGGTCTCGGTTGGCGTGGGTGTCACCGTGGGCGTGTTGGTGGGCGTGGACGTGGAAGTCGGCGTGGGGGTCACCGTCTCCACAAAGGGCAGGGCGGCCACCGCACCATTTTCGCGGACGCTTTGAATGATGAGTCCGGCAGGGGGCAGGTCGCCCCCTGCTATGTTGCTCTGAGCGTAGACGTAGCCGATGTCGTTTTCGCCGCCGTTGAGATTGGCCGTCAGCTCACGGATGATGGTTGAGGGCGCGGCGATGAAGAAGAGCCAGATGATCAACAGTAGCAAGATCAGGATGCCCAACTTCACTCTGGGGCTGCGGGTGGCAAACCACACGGCTGCCTCGTTGATGGTCCCCCCGACTTTGCGCGAGAGACGGTCAGCGCCTCGGCTGATGCCGCTGGCGGCCGACGGCCGTCGCCTGGCTTTGGCGGGGGTACGTTGCACTTTGGGTTTTGCCGGCGCCGCCGCCCGACGGGGCGCGGGGCGCGGCTTTGCGGCCGGCTCAGGCCGGGGACGGGCTCGTTCGACAGGCTCACGACGGGGCCGTGCGACGGGTGCGGCGCGGCGGGCGGGACGTGAGCGGGCCGGTGCTGGCCGGGCCCGCAGTTTTTCCATCGCGTCGTATTGCCGTTCGCTCAGCACACGGCTCAGCACTACCGCCAGGTTGGGATATTTGAAGAGCAGGTCGTCAAAATCCTGTTTCTTCAGCGCCCACAGGTGGCACTCCGTCAACGCGCGGGCGGTGGCGAGGTGAGGCTTGCCGGTCAGCAAGGCCGCCTCGCCGAAAAAGTCTCCCGATTCCAGTGTTTCCAGCACCACCGGGCCTCTGGGGCCGCTGGCCGTCCGCTCCACCTGACCCGATTCGATGAAATACATCGTGTCGCCGGTGCGGCCTTCAAAGTAAAGGACTTCGCCGCTCTGGAAGGTTTGGGGGCGCAGCCGCTCGGCCAGGTCCTCCAGTTGCACCCGCGACAGGCCGCCCAACAGTGCGATTTGGTGCAGATGTGGTTCAACAAAGCTACCCTCTGCCTGCGAGAGACGATCGCGCAGGGCGTTGCTCAGGGCTACCGTCAGGGCCGGGTGTTTCACCAGCAGGTGGTCGAAGTCGGTGCGATAGAGGACCCACAGGTTGCTGTGGGTCACCGCCCGGGCGGTGACGGTGCGTGATTTGCCGGTCAGCAGGGCCATCTCGCCGAAAAAGTCGCCGGGGATGAGCCGGGCCAGCATCTCGCGCCGGTCCCCGTCCTCCGAGGTGATCTCCACCTGGCCCGATTCGAGAAAGTACATGGCATCGCCGGGCTCTCCTGCCGAGTAGATTGCCTGGCCGGCCGGGGCGTGGCGCAGGAGCAGGTGCGAGGCCACGTCGTCCAGGGCGTCGTGGGGCAGGTCGGTGAAGAGGGGGACGCGCTTGAGCATGCCTATTGCCTGCACCACGTCGGCGGCGCTGAGGCGGGAGCGCAGGTTGCGGCTGAGGGTGGCCCGGACGTTGGGATACGTCTCGGCCAGCCGGGCGAAGTCGGAGGGGCTGAGTTGCCACACAATCGCCTCGGTGGCCGCCTGGGCCGTGTTGGGGTGTGGCTTGCCCGACAGGACGGCCATTTCGCCGAAGGTGTCGCCTGGTCCCAGTTCGGCGTAATCGTCGTCTCCATCGCCGATGAGTCGAACGGAGCCGCTCTCGATGAAGTATAGGCCGCTGGCCGAGTCGCCGCTGCGGAAAATGGCTTCGCGTGACTCATATCGCCGGGGGGTCAGGCGTTGGGCGACTGCCTGGCGCTCGTCATCCGTCAGGTCGCGCAAAAAGGGGACGTCGCCCAGGCGACTCATCAGGTATCGCTGATACTGGGCGATGCCGCTGCCAAAGGCCAGCCCCAGTTTCAGGCCCACCTCATGATACTCTTCGATGAGATCGAGGATGGCATTTTCGTCGAGCACCCACACGCTGAGGGGTGAGGTGGCGCGGGCGGTCATGCTGCGCTCGCGTCCCAGGAAAAAGTCGGTCTCGCCGAGGAGACTGCCCGGCCCCAGGGTGGCGATGGCGGTGCGTCCGCCGTTATCGGTGAGCTTGACCCAGCCTTCTTTGATGAGATAGATGGCGTCGCTTTCGGTCCCTTTGGCGAATATCAGTTCGCCCTGTTCGTAGGTCTCAAGGCGCATCCGTTTGCCGACGGCTCGCCGCTCGCTGTCGGTGAAGTCGGCGAAGAGGGGTGCGTTCTTGATAAACTCTTCTTTCACGATGTGTAGTACCTCCCGATAAGGGAATCAGTGGGTCGGCGAAAGCACTCCTGGAGGCCCGGCGGCCCGGCGTCCACCTCCGTGGACGCGCCAGGGCGTCGGCGCAGGCCGACGCTCGGCCCGGAGCCTTCAGGGGCGACTTCAGTCGCTTTATCGCTTTTGAAAAACAATCTGCCACGACGGTTGTGCGCCCGGCGGCAAGTCGGGGCAAAAGGTGTTTTCCTGCGCCTGTGCCGCAGAGGGGGACAGGCCGGCGCCCACGTCTTGCGCCACGTCGCTTTTCACGTCTACCAGCTCAACCTGATAGACCTCGCCCGGTTCCATCTCGAAATCGGCGTAGCCGCCGTCGATTTCTGGTTTAAACCCGGTGAAGAACCGATCCTCGCCGCCCGGCCAGGTGACCAGGATTTGGACGCCGGGCACGCCCTGACCCTCGCGGTCGCGCACGTAAATCCGCAGCAGGCCACTGGTGGTCGGATCGCAGATGGCCGTAGACTGGACGATGGCAAACGCCGTGGCCGAGGCCGGGGTGGGCGTGCGGCGGACGGGTGAGGTGGCGGTTGGGGTGGGTGTCGGCGTGACCCGGACGACGCGGGTGGGTGTCGGCGTCGGTGGGCGGGGTGTGGACGTGGGAATGGGTGTCGGCGTGGGAGTTGGCGTGGCGATGAACGGTCGTATCGCTGCCGAGGTGCCCCCCAACGCATCGGCCAGTCGTGCCAGTGCTCGCACGTCGCGCGCGTCTTGCCCTTCGTTGATGTAACGTTCGGCCAGGGCGACGATGGTATTCTCGATGTTCGGGTCCTCCAGCCTGTCCAGGCGCGTCTTCGCCTGATCCAGGTCGCCGTCGGCGGCGTAGGCGGCGGCGACGAGGACGGTGTAAATCTCCTTGTCGTGCGGATTCAGCGCCGCTGGCGTGGTGTCGGTCAGGGGCGGCGGGTCAATCACCCAGGTATACGTCAGGCTTAAAGTTAGCCCAATCAAGAATCCGGCCCAAAAGCCGCCAATCCAGATGACCCAATCACGCCTCATAGTTGTGTTTTGCGTGTTGCGTGTTGCGTATGTCCCTGCTACTCATTGCCTCGCACGTTAGAAGGGCAAAATGCGTACCCTGGATTTGGCCTCATCCCCCCACCCGTTTCGTTCAAACACCTCGACCCAATCGGGTGAGAGGTTCATATCAATCAGCAGCTTCATACGTAGCTCAGAGGCAATTCAATTTCTTCAACCCGCCATGCAGCATATGCCAACGACGCACGGATATCTTCTTCTTCCAGGTAAGGATACGCTTTTAGGATGTCTTCTGTGGAATATCCAGAGGCTATCAGACCCACAATAGTTCCAACCGTGACGCGCAATCCACGAATGCAGGGTTTGCCACCCATAACGTTTGGGTCGAAGGTTATCCGCTTGAGGTGTTGCATAGCTCGTTTCTCTACTTTACTTTGCGTAACTGCTCCGCTTTGGGTGGTCTCCCTATCGGGTGTTGCTGGACAGGAAGAGGTGATTTCTTTTCTCCGGTAGCCCCGGAATGGGGATTCCGGGGCTGCGTATTGCTGGCGGCAGTTCTCATCGGAGCGCCGGAATCCCTATTCCGGCGGCTCCCT
>JAJRXB010000469.1 GCA_024276515.1 Chloroflexota bacterium | reverse complement strand
GGGTGGTCCCTCCGTGTAATCCGTGGAGTCCGTGTCAGCGGATGGCGCGTCTCAGCCTGGGTGGGGCCCTCCGTGTAATCCGTGGAGTCCGTGTCAGCGGATGGCGCGTCTCAGCCTGGGTGGGGCCCTCCATGTAATCCGTGAGGTCCGTGTCAGCGGATGGCGCGTCTCAGCCTGGGTAGGGTCCTCCGTGTAATCCGTGGAGTCCGTGTCAGCGGATGGCACGTCTCAGCCTGGGTGGGTCCCTCCGTGTAATCCGTGGAGTCCGTGTCAGCGGATGGCGCGTCTCAGCCTGGGTGGGTCCCTCCGTGTAATCCGTGGAGTCCGTGTCAGTGTATCCCGACGACCGAGTCCTGGTAGCCGTTATGAACAATCGGCGCGACTGGGCCCTGGTGCAAAACGAGGGCTGGTATCGCCTGCCGACCAAACACGCCCCGCCGGATGCGCCCAACTTCGACTGGTTGGCCTTTTATTTCACCAAGACCTTCAAAGATAACCGCTGGGCCATTCACTACTACGCCGCCATCGAAGGCCACGAACTGACCACGCGCCGCGAACTCATCCCCTCTGAGCCCGACCACCCCCGGGCTGGGGGTTGGTATTACAAGTTGCAATTGGGCCCCCTCCAGCACAAGATTCCGCCCATCGTCAGCGTCCGCTGGCGACGCATCACCTTCATCGTCACCACCGGCGACCGATTTATGCAAGCCGCCGAAATCAACGACCTTTTCGAGCGGGAAAGTCCCGCCGGCCGTCTGTACGTGACGCTGAGGGAGATGGGGGTGCCGGTGGAACGGGAATGGCTGATCCGCGAAGAAGGGGTAGAATACGTGGTGGACCTGGCGCTGCCCCTTGAAGATGGCTGGCTGCCGGTGACGCTCGGAGACCGGCCAGGGCCGGCCGGCGGGTTGCGCTTCGCCGCCGAGGCCGAGCCCGACGCCTGCCTGCGGGAGATTCAGGCCAGGTTACGCACTCCCTGAGCCCGACCAATCCCGGCCGGAGACCGGGCAACCTCAAACCACCCATATCAGCAGGCCCAGCCCCAGGGCGGCCATCACCCCTCCGGTGACGCCTCGCACGGCCCGCGACGAGGACCGCTCCCAGGCCTGAATCTTGCCCCCCAGCACCGGGTCCAACGACAGCACCAACACGACGACCAGCGGCAGGACGAACATGATGTTATAGAGCACCAGGTAGCCCACCCCTTCCCAGAAGCCGGTCTGGCTGGACAGTAGCCCCAGCACGGCCACGTAGGGGCCGCCGGAGCAGGGAAAAGTGTGCAGACCCACCAGCGTGCCCAGCACCAGGGTGGCCGGCAGCGTGGCCCGGTACATCCACGTTTGCAGCGCTTCCTTGCTCCCCTCGGGCACCTCCAGCCGGATGGGGAAGCTGGGGAAAATGGCCCCCAGCAGATTGACCAGGCCCAACAGCATCAGCAAAACGGCCCCGGCCTGGCCTAACCAATGTCCCCGGAGCAGCGTCGAGGCTTGCAGCAGCCCCAGCCCGATGAGGAAGTAAACCACGTACACCGCCCCGATGTAGACTGCCCCCATCCGGGCCACCGAGACGCGCGTCTTGCGGATGGTGAACAGGAAGGAGACGAAGAACAACAGGATGGCCAGGGCGCAGGGATTGATGCCGTCCACCAGCCCGGTCAGCAGCACCGCCGGCAGCAGCAGGCTCATCTGGCCGCCGGTTGTGGCGGGGAAACTGTCCCGGTTGGCCTCGAACCAGTCCAGGTAGGTCTCGATGGGGGTGTCAATCGGGTAACTTTTGACAGGGCCGGCGAAGGCCCAAACCCGGTAATCGCGCCCTTCCCCCTCTTCACCGTACACCAGCAGGCGTTCCGGCAGGGTGGCATCCGGGGCCAGCAGGGCCTCCACCACCGACCGGGGTGGTTCGCCTTGCAAGACGATGCGGCCGTCGTCGATGTAAGTTGCCAGGTGACTCTGCAATTCCAGAGGCACGCCCAGCCGCTCGTTCAGTTCGTTCAGCTCCCGCCGGTGTTCCCGCTGGTTGATGTAATCCTTTTTGACCAGGGAGATCTGGTGAGCTGCCAGAACCTCCGTCAACTCCCCCTCGACGTAAGTCACACACTCGTCGCAGGCTTCGTTGTAGTAGACGACGGCCTGGCGCTCGGAGCCATCGGCCCGGGCTATGGCGACCGACGCCCATAACGCGAGCAGCACCAGGGCCGGTCGCAACAACACTTTCATCAGCAATTCCTCCTTATAGACAAAGTAAGTAAAACATGTACAATGGGTGTATGGCAAAGCGAAAATTCACTCTCACCGAGCAAGAACTTGGCGAACTTCGCCGCCGCATAGATAGCTGCAAAAATGGGTCCACGCGCATGCGCTATCAAGC
>JAJRXB010000468.1 GCA_024276515.1 Chloroflexota bacterium | reverse complement strand
TTTCCGGTGAGCGCGTTGGTCAGCTTCGAAATCTACGTGCGCCCGGCGCTGCTCAAGCTGGCCGGGCACACACACCTGCACCGACCGCGCCGGCGCGTCACGCTGACCCACGACGTGCACCACACGGCCGGTCGCACCGAGTTTCAGCGGGCCATCGTCACCCGCCACGCCGACGGACGTTATACCGCAGTCACCACCGGCTTTCAGGGGTCGGGGCGGCTGCTGTCGATGAGTGGGGCCAATGCTCTGCTGGTTCTCCCTCATCAACGTGGAGACTTCTCCGCCGGCACCGAGGTCGAAGCCATCATCACCGGTCCCCTTCAAGAAAAAATCGAGTGACCGATCTGCGATTTGGGATTTGCTATGCGCGGTTTGTATTTCGTCAAACACAACCTGGCCGAAACGCAGGCCGAAGGTCTTTGCCTGGCCCTACAGGAATCCCTGACTCCCGTCGGTTTTCAACTGTATGAACCGTCCACACCTGCCTCGCCTCAGACACGGGTGCTCTCGCCGGAGGGAATGGCCGATGAAGCGGCTGCCGGCGATTTCACCAACCTGATGGATGCCTGTCAAAAAATTTATCTCTCTACCATCGGCATCTTCGACCTGTCGATCCCCGACCCTGACGTCTACCTGGAAATCGGCATCAGTTTGGGGCTGAACACGCCGGGGCTGATCATCGCTGGCCAGGGGATGGCCTCGGCCATCCCCGCTGTCCTCGACCACGTCAATCCCTGGTTTTACACGCCGCCGCTCAAGTCCGACAGGGACCTTCGACGGGCCATACTGCGTCCGCTCGATAAGTGGTCGGAGGTCCAAAACGGCACCGCCAGGTCTCCAGAAGATGGTGGCAAGGTTTATTGTGCTTTTTGCAATCGGCAGTGCAGGGGCTGGCGAAAACAAACCCACAGCAAGGGCTTTTTCTTGCTGGATGGCAGCCATCCCCGATGGGAGACGCTGCGCAGCGCCGTCCGAAACGGGTTGAGCACCACCGGCCTCGCCCCAGTCCACCTCAGCCAGATCAAAGGCCGGACTATGCCCCGGTTGTGCGAGATGCGTCTGGCCGTGCTCGTCTCAGAGTTCACCCTGCTCGACCTCGGTGGCCCGTGCGATCCAGAACAGTACATCGCGCTGGGTATGGCCATCAGTATGCGCCGTCCCTGGCTGCTGACCACCTCGCAGCCGGAAAATTTGCCCTCCCTCCTCAAACAAGCCGGCTATCTGGAATACACCAATGCCCGGGATTTGCAGAAACGCCTGGGAGGGCACGTGCTGAAATCGCTTTACCCGGCCAGGTTTGTCGCCGGCGGGGGCGCGACGGCCCAACTGGAACTCCCCTTCTGGCTGCAATTGGAAGACTGGATCGCGCGCTTCAAAGTTCGTGCGTCGCGGGCGATGGAGGGGGCCCTCCAACTGCTCCTCATCGAAGAGGGACAGCTCAAACAGCGGTGCCGTATGACCTCGGATATGGTCGTCACCGCCGGGCGTGACCCGGAATGCGACCTGGTGATCGAGTCGCAAAGCGCGTCTCGCTTTCATGCCGAGTTTATCTTCACCGGCCAGGAGCTATTCGTCGTTGACCGTCAAAGCACGAATGGCACGTTCGTCAGCGGCAGCCGGATCCCTTCCGACGAGCATGTCCCGCTCGAAATTGGGGACCGGGTCAGAATTGGGCCGGCCGAAGTCGTCATCTGGAACGAAGATGAACTGCCCGACGAGGTCAGGCAATACCTGCCCGAGTCGGGACGAATTACCCCGCAAACGATATTCGTCAACCTGGCCGACGGCCTGGTGCTGGCCGAGGGTAAAGTGCCTGTGGCCCGCCTCTCGTCGTCGGAGGTGAACCTTTTGGAGTTTATGCACGAAAAAGGTGGCGACACCACAGCCACCAGCGAGGTGGCCGAGATCGTCTTCGGCACCGGCAAAGTCAGCCGTATGATCGTTGCCTCGTTCATCGACGGGCTGCGCGCCAAGATCGAGCCCAGCCCGTCCAACCCCCGGTTCTTGATCTCTGTTCCCGGCCAGGGATACCGACTGCGCACCCGGGGTGGACAACTCGTTTTGAGATCTGGCCTGAAGGAGTAGGTCCGGCGCATCACCCCTCCCTGCCAGGGAGGGGCCGGGGGGAGGGTGGAACCTTGCCCGGAGAGCAGGGGCGAGGCAGCCGGGCCAAAGACTCTGCCAAAAACTGAGAGTTTCCTCCGCGCCCCTACGACTCCCTTTGAACCCCATCCTTTGGATTTTCCAAACGAGGTTTCAGCAAGACCAGCGCCCGCAGCGTGACCCACTTGTTCGGCTCCCCTGCCCGGCCAAAGCTGGCCCACATCTTGTTGCCGGGCACGCCCTCCAGCCTCCAGCGCCCCGCTTGATCTTGCTTCGCCAGCAGCCACTCGATCCCGGCCTGCACGTGAGGATGATTCCTCTGGCCGGCCTCCGCCAGCACGGTCATCGCCTCCAGCACGTCGGCGCGATAGGCCAGCGGAAAGCCAAGCTTGAACCAGTGGTCGCTGACCCGGGAGGGTGTGGGATAGGTCGCTTCCAGGGGCGGGACGCTGAGCAAAAACTCAACGCTCTGCTCGATGGTCTCTTTCACCGCTGCCGACCGTTTCTCCGTCGGCACCTCCAGCAAAGCACGCAACACCTTCACACAGCCCCAGGCACAGGGCAGGCCGCCATTGTAGTGACAGGCAAAGCCGCGCCGGACGATGGCCCGCGCCGTCGCCTCGCGGGCCTCGACCGTTCGTGGATCGTCCCCGTAGCCGAAGCGCCCCAACGCCCACAGCAGATTGCCGTTGAGACAGTTGATGGCTGTGCGCGCCCCCTTGCCGGCCACGAAGCGACCGTCGGGGTTGCCGCGCCGGTCGGTCGGCCGGCGGCTGTGGTCCAGCACGTATTCACAGGCGCGGCGGATCGGCTCGATGGGCGGCGCGCCCAGTTGCGCCAGGAAGAGGACCTGCCACACCGTGGCCCGGTATTTGGGACTATAGCCCACGTCGGGTTTGACCCAATAGCCGGTCGGCCCGCGCGCCGGGTCCGTCCCGGCGAATTGGGCGTCGAGGATTGAGCGGGCGGGATCAACGTTGGGGATGGCCGCGCGGGCGGCGACCACCTCCGCGTCGTCGGGCGGGCGGTCCAGGAGTTCCGTCAGCGCCAGGTAGCGTGCCGACGGATTCTCCGGCTCCAACAGCCAGGGCAGGGGAGCAGTCTCCAATCTCCAAATCTCCAGATCTCTAACTCTCCAGCAACGACCGGACCAGGGCAAAAATTTCGTCCAGCATGACGGGGGTGAGCCGGCCGGTTTGCGTGTTTTGGCGGCTGGGGTGATACGAGGCAATCAGATGTTTCAACGCCCTGGGCGGCTCGGCCCCTCTCTGCTTCTGAGCGGGAGGTGCTGGCGGGGAGTCGAACGAGTAGTGCAGGCCGTGACGGAATTTCAGGCGAGGTAGATCGTATCCCTCGTCGCGCAGCAAACGCTGGCAGCCGTCGAAGGCCATCTGGCCCAGAGCGAGGATGACCCGTACCTGGGGCATCAACGCCCACTCGCGGGCCAGAAAGGGCCGGCAGTTGGCCAATTCGTCGGCGGTGGGCCGATTGCCCGGCGGCGCGCAGCGGGCGATGGCGGTGATGAAGGCGTCGGTCAGCGTCAGATCGTCATCTCGGCCCCGGGCGATGGGTTGACTGGCGAATCCGGCCCGATGCAACGCGGCATACAGGGTGTCGCCGGAGCTATCGCCGGTGAACATGCGCCCGGTGCGGTTGGAGCCGTGCGCACCCGGCGCCAACCCCACGATGAGCAATCGCGCCGACGGGTCGCCAAAACCGGGCACCGGTCGGCCCCAGTAGTCCCGGTCACGGTAAGCGCGTCGCTTTTCACGGGCTACCTGCTCGCGCCAGGCCACCAGTCGCGGGCAGGCACGGCAGGCGATGATCTCCTCAATCAACGTCTGCCAGGGGGTATCTCCTCCCTGGGGAAAGGTGTCTTCCAAAACCTCACTCCTAGGGCAATCGCATCTTAATTTTATACCAATTGCGTATTGAAAGGCTGTATTTTCTGCCCGCGCC
>JAJRXB010000467.1 GCA_024276515.1 Chloroflexota bacterium | reverse complement strand
CCCTGGCCGCCCAGGGCGTGGACACGCCGACGCCGCTCCCGACCGTGGCTCCCACCAGCACCAACACGCCGGCTCCCACGGCTACCCCGTTGGTCGTCGTCGTCACGCCCACGCCGCCCCCGGCCACCGCCACGCCGACGCCAGCCCCGGCCACCGACACGCCCACCCCGGCCCCACCCACGCCCACCCCGGTCCCGCCCACGCCCACGCCGGCGCCGGTGGTGGTGGTCCCCACCTCCACCCCCGTCCCGCCGACTCCCACGCCTGCGCCAGCGGCCCCGGCCATCAGCGGCAAGCTGGCCATCCCCATTGACGACGGCGCCGGGCACTACGACGTGTTCATCTACCAACTGCCCGACGGCAAGGTGCTGGGCAAGATACCCCGGTCCCGCCAGCCCAACTTCCGCCCCGACGGGGGCGCGTTGGTCGTCAACGGCGAAGGGGGTGCAAACGAGAACATATGGGAATACAACGCAGACGGCAGCGGTGGCCGGGCGGTGAGCGCGTCCCCTGGCGACCAGCATCCCTTCTACAACCCGGATGGCAACAGCATCGTCTACGACAATCCCGAACTGGTCATCGCCAAGCTGAGCGGCACCGAATGGCACATCTTCGTCCAGTATGGCCTCAACCCGGTTGATACCGGCACCGTAGCCAGAGACTTTGTGCTACAGGGCGATATTTTTGATGGATCGAACCCCTTGTTCCCCGTCTGGGCCTCCGACTACAGCATTCTCTACCGGGCCTGCGATTATTGGCGATCCGGCGGCTCCTGCGGCATCTGGAAGTCGAGTTCCGGGATGACCATCGCCGGCGGCGAAGGCTGGAATCCCCCCGCTTTCATCGTGGGTGATAACGCACAGCCCACCGACACCAAGGGGGGCAACCTGGTGTATATGTCTCGCGCCACCGGCAATTGGGACGTTTACGTCACCTCGATCAACGGTGGTGGGGGCACCAACGTCACCAACCATCCGGCCGACGATGGGTTGGGCACCATCTCGCCCGATGGCCGATGGGTGGCCTTCGTGTCGAATCGCGACGGTAGCTGGGGGGTGTGGGTCGCGCCCGTCGGCGGTGGGACCGCCCAACGCCTGCCCATTAGCATTCCCAGTTGGGTTGGCGCCTATGGCGGCTGGACCGTCGAGCGCATTTCGTGGGGGCCGTAAATCCAGCAAATGCGAAAAATCGCCTATGAATTTAGCCCCGAAGCAGGAGTTATCATTCGCGTGCGCTTCGAAAAAGAAAGCGGCCATATTCACGCTTTTGTGATTCAACTGGCATGTCTATTCGACGACAAGTGGCAGCCTGTCGTCCGTTATGATACAGTCCATGGATTTGCTCATCAAGATGTAATGCACCCCAGTGGGCAAACCGAGAAAAAGGAACTGCCCGTCGCCAGTTTTAATGAAGGCTTCACCTTTGCAGAACGCGACATCAAAGAGAATTGGTCGTTTTATCGAGAGCGATACCGAAGGTGGTTGAGATGACCCAAGAAACGTTTAATAGCAATCTTGATATGCACTCTGTATTTATGCGATATGTCCTGAATCATCCTGAAATTCTGGACCAATTGCCTTCTGACTTCCGTTTACTCATTCTGCCCACGGACGACCCTGCATTGAGTCAGCGTAATTTGGAACTACTTCAGACACAGAGCGACTCCGGAAAACCCCTGGTCATTGTCCGACTGCAAGCGCGAACCATTCTGGATCTCGAAACTTACTCACCCGAAGTATACGTCCCTCTGGCGGCATAAGCTATGAGCAACCACGACAGTCATGGCCATTCAACGATGGTTGGACCTTCCGTTGCGCCGACGTTGGAAATTGTGCGGGGCAACGAGCAGGGCAAAACCATCCGCCTCAAGCTGACTACGCGCATCGGCCGCGAGCGCGACAACGATTTAATCCTCACCGACCCCCGCGTTTCTCGCTACCACGCGCTGATCGAGCTCGTCGAGGGTCGATGGCTCGTCCGTGATATGGGGAGTGCCAACGGCACCTTCGTCAACGGCCGGCCGGTCGACGATGCGCATCCCTTGCAGCCGGACGATCGGGTGACCGTGGGCGACACGGAACTGGTGTTCCAACCCTCCAGGGTGAGCGCGAGGGTCGGCGCCCCTCCGCCAGCCCCGCGGCCGCAGACTCCCTCTCCCTCACCGCAGAGTGCCCCCCCCCACTGGGGGGTGACCTGGATCGCCGGCGGGCTGGCGTTGTTGTTCGTATTGATGGGCATAGCCCTCTTCGCCTTGTTTGGGCTTGGCCGTGAGGGGGGGCGGCCATCCGGGACCACGGACGTGGCCTACGAGGGGTCAGAGGAAGATTTCGTCCTGGTCTACGAGGACGACTTCAGCGATCCCGGCAGCGGCTGGGACGACGCCTTCGACCGATATACCACCAAGCAATACGGCAACAACAAATACTACATCGAAGTCACCACCAGCAACCTGGTGGCCTGGGGGTTGGCCAACCGGGATGTGTCTGACTTTCGGCTGGAGGTGGACGCGGCCCAGGAGGCTGGCCCCAACAACAATGGCTACGGCATCCTCTTCCGCTTTCAAGATCGAAACAACTTCTACCGCTTCGACGTCTCCGGCGATGGCTTCTTCTTGCTGAGCAAATTTCACGATGGCGAGTGGGTCACGCTCGTCCCCTGGACTGCTTCGTCGGCCATCAACGTCGGTCAGGCCAGCAATCGGCTGGTCGTGGAGGCCGTTGGCAATCGGATTCGCGTCTACGCCAACGACAGCCTGCTGGCCGAGGTGGAGGACGACACCTTCTCCCACGGCAACTTTGGCTTTTTCGCCAGCACCTTCAGCGAACCCAACCTGACCATCAGCTACGACGACATCAAGCTGTGGACGCCCAAAGGCGAGGAGCTGGCCGTCATCCCCACGGTGACGCCCACCCGTTTTGCACCGGCGCCCACCGGGGAGAGCGAGATTGCGTCGCAGGCCACCCCATCGCCCACGGTGGCGAGGGAAGAAGTGCCGTCGCCGACTGCCCCGCCCGAAGCATCTACCGCCGAGCCTGAAGCGGCAGCCCCGTCGTCCCCTGCGCCGACCGTCACCCCTACTCCTGTACCGTTGCCCGAATACGTCTCCCGTGACCTGCCGCAGGCTCGCGACTCGGTGGTGTTGGCCGGCCGGATCGTCTTCCCCGTCTTCGACGCAGCCGCCGGCACCTACCACATTTTCTCTGCCAGACCTGATGGCAGCGACCGCCGGCTGGTGGTCTCAGAGGCCAGCCAGCCGGCCCTGAGCCCGGACGGTCAACGCATCGCCTTCCGCTCGTGGAAGGCCGACAACCGGGGCCTCATCGAACGCGCCGTAGAAGGGGGAGACGTTTGGCGCTTCAACACCTTCTTCGAATCTGCCCGACCCACCTTTGCGCCCGACGGCCAGTCCTTCCTCTTCCACTCGCGGCAGGGAGGCGACGTGCCGGCTATCTATCGCACCGTCGGCGCCGACCATCAGGTGCTTCGCCGTGACGGGGGTCCTATCCAGGGTGAATCGCCGGCCTGGACGCCCGACGGTCGCTTCGTTTACAAAGGGTGTTTGGGTGGGAGCTGCGGGCTGATCCTGAGCAATCTCGACGGCAGCTTCCCCCTTCAACTCACTCACGATCCTGCCGACACCAACCCTGCCGTCTCCCCCGACGGACAGACGGTGGCTTTTATGTCCCGGCGTAATGGGAATTGGGACGTGTATGTGGTTGGCATCGATGGGGCTGGTCTGACCCAGTTGACCCTCGACGTTGCCAGCGATGGCTTGCCGGTCTGGTCGCCCGACGGGAGGACGATTGCCTTCGTCTCCAACCGGGACGGCGCGTGGGCTGTTTGGGCGATGGATGCCGATGGCAAGAACCAGCGTCCCCTTTTCGACCTGGGGGGGAGCATAGACGGACGGCCTCACGTGGACGTGCAGAACGCCCGCGGGTGGCTTGAAGAAAGTATCGCCTGGGGACCGTAGTTTGGGCCTCCGGCGTTTTCCTCCAAATCAGGTACACGCCGAAACCCGTAATGAAAAGAGTCTGGCTAAAGTCTGTGGAAGGTAGCAGCGACTTCAGTCGTTCCTGGCGACTGAAGTCGTTACTACCCATAAATTTTAGCCACACTCAAATGAAAAATAGGGCGCTGACCGACAATCTACGTCTGTTCACGGTGGCCGTTGCATTGGCGCTGTTGGTGGGCATCGTTGCGGTCGCCGACCGGGGTCGGATGGCGACGGTGGCGATGCTCGGCACCCCCACCCCCACGCCGACGAGCACGGCCACGGCCACCGCTACTCTCGCCCCCGTGCCCACGTCCACGCCGACGGCCACCCAAACGCCCAGCCCCACCTCCAGCCCGACGGCAACGCCTCGACGCGAGACCGCGACGCTGGCGCCCGGAACGCCCGCCTCCACGCCGACGGCCACGGCCACCCCGGTGGGGACTCCTACCCCCACCTACACACCCAGCCCCACGCCCACCCCTGTGCCGCGCACCGTCTTGGCCAGCAGCCTCAACCTGCCCGATCCGGGCGAGGCCGAAGATCACTTCTGGTTCACCCGTCCCTTTACCGACGCCCACGCCACCTGGGGCAGCTCATATTATCCCTTCGGCACCAACAATCGTGGAGAATATCTGTGGCATCACGGCATCGACATCCAAAACCCGATGGGGACGCCCATCCTGGCCGTGGGCGATGGAGTGGTCGTCCACGCCGGCCCCGACGACGAAACTCTCCTCGGCCCCAGTTTAAACTTTTTTGGGCAGGCCCTACTCATCCGCCATGATCGGGAGTGGAACGACCTGCCGGTATACACCCTTTATGGGCACGTCTCAAAAGTGCTGGCACAAGAGGGGCAGCCGGTGGAGGCCGGTGACGTGGTGGCCGAAGTGGGACAGGCAGGGGTGGCCCTGGGCCCGCACCTGCATCTGGAGGTCCGTGTGGGGGGGATGACCTACAGGGACGTTCGCAACCCCGATTTGTGGGTGATGCCTGACCCCGGCTACGGTGTCGTGGCCGGCCGGGTGATAGATGCCCAGGGATACCTGGTGCCCCAGCAACCGGTCTTCCTGTACCGTGCCGAAGAGCCCGACCGCTTCTGGCGCGAGACCTTCACCTACCCCGACGGCGTGGTGAAATCCGACGGGGAGTGGGGCGAAACCTTCACCTTTGCCGATGTGCCGGCGGGCGGCTATGTGCTGAAAACCTACTTCGACGGGCGACTTTACACCCGGCCCATCACCGTGACAGACCAGGCGACCACCTTCGTGTTGATCGAGGGAGTCGCGCTACCTCCCACGCCACCACCCTCGACCCCCACCCCGTCGCCCCCTCCTGCCAGCGAGTGGCGGCCGGACCAGCCCGACGTCCCGCCGGGCATGGCCTGTTTCCTGGTGACCAGCGACGTGAACGGCGAGGTGACCTTTAACCTGGGCCCGCAGACGCAAATGATTCCGCCCAATGGGTATATTTGGTTTGTCATTGAGCCGGGATACGCAACCTGGACGGCTGATATGCACGATGGCCGTCGTGGGAGAGGTGAGTTGGATATTCAGCCGGGCTGTGAGCCTTTTGTGAATACCCTATCTCTCTCTGAGTGAGGCACTTATATTCGAGCAGAAGCCGCTACCTCGTATAGAGATGGGTAGCGGCTTCTTGCCGCCCCTGGCCTGCGCAGGTTTAATGGTCATCCTGAGGAGCTTGTCTCACCCATTGTGGCACAGAGGGACGCCAGAGTCCAGGCACTAATTCAACACGCGAAATGTGAGTCGCTCTGGATCAGCTTCAACTACTTCCAGTGACACATGCTGCTGAACCTGCAACGGAATTTGGGTGCGAGCTATCAGCGTTTGTCCCCCCACCTCGAGCCAGATCAGCGAATTGATCACGTGCTGCACAGTGGCTTCGATTAACTGGCCCTCGGCAAACTCAAGGGGTGCGGTGCTGAGAATGGGGGGGGTCTCAACAGGAGTGACAGGGGTTGAGCCAAGTACCAGAATATCCATTGATTTATCTCCGATTGTGGGATGAGGTAGTCCCCCTGTAGAGTGTTGCTGGGCTGATATAAGCCACTTGCGTCATTGCGGGGAGCGCAGCGACGACCTGTGCCCCGAATGGGGTACCTGTGCCCCGAATGGGGTACCTGTGCCCCGAATGGGGTACCTGTGCCCCGAATGGGGTACCTGTGCCCCGAATGGGGTACCTGTGCCCCGAATGGGGTACCTGTG
>JAJRXB010000466.1 GCA_024276515.1 Chloroflexota bacterium | reverse complement strand
CGGTGACACGGGTCGAGCGGGTGGAGAGGGTCTGCCCGGCCTTCACGATGTCCAGGTACACGTCGCCGAACTCCACCGGTGTGAAGGCGACCAGCTTCATCGTCTCGCCGACGACGTAGGCCGCCCGGTCGGGGCGCAGGAGGACGCTGTCGCTGCCGTATTCGGTCTCAAAATCCACCTCCCGGCTGGCCCACAGACCGGCCTCGTCCCGGGCGCTGATGAAGAGCACGTGATAGCTGCCCGGCTCCGGGGTGAAGGTGAACTGGGTCAGGCCGAACTCGCCGCTGGTGAGTGGGACCGGTTCCCCGCCGTCCACGCTGACCCGCACCTGGCTCGGCGCGGGGCGACCGTCGGGGTAGGAGGTCAGGATGTAGACGATGTTCTCCACGCCCGGCTTGAGGACGCCGCTCTCGGCGACGGCCTCGATGACCAGCGGCTGGGCGGCGATGGGCAACACCTGGCTGGTCTGCTCGGCGTGATCGGTCTGGTCAATCACCGTCACTTCCAGCGCGAACTGGGTCTGTCCCGACTCCAGCCCCGACCCGGCGAAGTAGTCGGGCAGGTCGAAGCTGAACTCGTAGGTCCCGTTCTCGTCGGTCTGGCCGCGCAGGTCCACCACCACCGTCCGTTCCACGTCCCACACGCTGCCGACGACCTGCACTTCTCCCAGCGCTACCGGCTTGCCGAAGAAGTAATCGGCCTGCACCACCCCTTCCACCCGCTGGCCGGGGAGGTAAAAGCTGCGGTCGGTGGAGACGTTCACGGCGAATTTGGGCAGCACGTAGGGCCGCACCTCGACCGTCTTCTCGGCGTAGGAGCGAGTCGCCGACTCGCCCGTACCGCCGATGGCGACGCTGAGTTTGTAATCCCCCTGGTTGACCATATCGGCCAGGGTGAAGTCGGCGGCAGCGACGCCGAAGTCGGAGGCGGTCACGCTCTGGCGGAAGACTTTGTTGCCTTTGGGGTCTTCCACCAAAAAGTCAACGGTGGCGCCCCGGGCGGGGGTCAGGTCGAAGGTGCTGAGGGCCAGGGCGCGCATGTGGATGGTCTGGCCGGGCTGATAGAGGGGCTTGTCGCTGGTGAGGAGCAACCGGTAGTCGCGCTGAATGGTCACCGGCTGTTCCACCCGATCCTGCCCGACGTCCGATACAGTCTCCACGATGATCTGTGCCTCTGGCGGCGCGTCGGCCGGCACGTGGAAGCGGACGGGCAGGCTGCCGGTCTCGTCCGTTTGCCCTTCGAAGAGAGGGAGGGCTTTGCTGCCCTCGGCCTGCAGGCTGACCTTCACCTGCGCGCCGGCGATGGGTTCGCCGGCGGCGAAGTCTTGCACCACCACGCGCACCGAGGCGTCGCTGTCGGGGGCGAAGCGGGTGGGGCCTACCACGACCGTTTGCTGGTCGTCCACCCGGTCTGGCAGGGTGGTGATCCACCGCAGGGCCGCAAAGCCGGCGACCACGGCCAGGATGATCAGCAGGTGGAGCGTGGTGGCAAGCCAGCGTGCTTTGCCGGGGCGGGGGGGGATGTTGGCGGTAGCGGTCTGGGTATCCATACGGTTCCTCCCTTTAGCTTGGAGATCAGAGGATTGGCGATTCAATTCACCCTAAAGACGGCACAGGTTGGGCGATGGTTCCCCCCTATTGTATCACATCCGAATCCGGGGGTGTATCACCCAAAGGTAGGGATGGCCCGGCGTAGGGGGAATCACCTTTCACCGATTGGGGAAGTTGTAGCTGGGGAGTGGTGGAAACACCAGACGTTGCTGCTCAGCATAAGACTTCGGGAGTCTCGAGGGCATTCCATCCGGCAGCCTTTGACGCGATGGTGGTGGTTAAACTGTCAGTGACGGGGGGATGTCATTGCGAGCGAAGCGACGCAATCTCCGGCCTGCAATACGGGGATTGCTTCGTCCGTTTCACTCCCTCGCAATGACAATATCACTTACTTTTCTACCACTACCGACGCGATTTCGAGCTTGTTTTGCCTGCGAAATGCTCCACGGGAGACTTCCGAAGTCTGAATGGTCCTCTGCCAGCCGGTCGTCCTGGCATGAAAAAACCGGGTTTCTTTGCCCAGGGCGAACACATGGGTTCGCCCCTACCTTCAACCCGTTTTGAATGCGCCCAGGGGTCTGCGGCCGGTTGGCCGTCAAATGTCCGGGCCCTCGATGCCCAGCAAACCCAGACACAGGTAAAGTTCGCCGCGATGGTGGCACTCGTGGTCTATCACGTGCCAGATGACGGTGTACAGGCTGAGTTCTTTGCCCCAGGGCGTCGTCACCGTGCGTTCCAGGTCGGCCAGGGTGAGGGTGTCCAGGAAAGCCCGGGTCTTCTGGTGCACTGCGGCCAGTGCGGTTTTGATGGCTGCTACCGTGGGGTATTCTTCGGCGGTGAATTCGGTGTGTGGCCGGCCGCCAACGACGTGCTGGAACCAGTAATCTTCCGCGCTGGCGATGTGGCGGGCGATGTCGCCTACGCTGCGCTCGTATTTTGGCGCCGGGCGAAAGGCCAGTTGCTCGTCGGAAAACAGGTCCAGCCCGGCCAGCAAATCGTGGCGAATCTGTTCCCAATGCTCGAAGATTTGTGATGCATTCATAACTGTCCCTCCGTCCGCACATCCCTACCTTTTTAATACTACAACCTCAGTGGTAATCAGCACCCCGAGCCGTT
>JAJRXB010000027.1 GCA_024276515.1 Chloroflexota bacterium | reverse complement strand
GTGGTAGCCGCGGCGGTGATGGTGATACCCCGCTCACGCTCCTGCTCCATCCAGTCCATCGTGGCGGCGCCATCGTGGACTTCCCCCATCCGGTGAATCTTTTGGGTGTAGAAGAGGATGCGCTCGGTTGTCGTCGTTTTACCGGCATCAATGTGAGCGATGATGCCGATATTTCTCACCCGCTCCAGCGGTGTTTTCTTGTCCATCCAGTAATTCTATTCTCTATAGACACTCAAAGCCCAAAGCTACGTCCAACACCGACGTGCTTTGGACTTTGCCCGATTGACTAAACGAGATCAAATTGAGAAACGACGCGATGCGCCGACGGCCGATCCTGGCTCCCTACCAGCGGTAGTGGGCAAAGGCCCGGTTGGCTTCGGCCATACGGTGGGTGTCGTCTCTCTTCTTGATGCTTGCGCCCTGACCAGCCGCCGCGTCCATCAACTCACCGGCGAGCTTCTCCGCCATAGATTTGCCTGGTCGCTGACGGGCATTTTGCACCAGCCAACGGATCGCCAAACTCAGGCGTCGTTCAGGACGCACTTCTATGGGAATTTGATAGGTGGCGCCACCCACGCGGCGCGGACGCACTTCGAGCAATGGCGTCGCGTTTTTGACGGCCTGCTCGAAGACCTCAAGGGGCGGCTTCTTTGTCCGCTCCTCGATGATGTCAAAGGCATCGTACACTATTCGAAAAGCTTTGCTCTTTTTGCCATTCCGCATCACTTTGTTGGCAAACCGGGCAACCAGTTCACTATTATATTTCACGTCCGGCTCAACGACACGCCGGGGCGGACGATTCCGTCTGGGCATTTTTCACCTCTAGCGCTTAGGACGTTTGGCTCCGTATTTTGAGCGACCTCGCTTGCGATTGTCCACACCAGTACTGTCGAGCGCACCGCGCACGATGTGATAGCGTACACCGGGCAAGTCCTTCACACGACCTCCCCGCACCAGCACCACCGAGTGCTCTTGCAGGTTGTGCCCCTCGCCTGGAATGTAGGCCGTCACCTCAATACCATTGGTCAGCCGCACGCGCGCAATCTTGCGCAACGCCGAGTTTGGCTTTTTGGGCGTCATCGTGCGAACCTGGGTGCACACGCCCCGTTTTTGCGGCGACCCTTTTGGTCGAGGGGTCATTCGCCCCTTGAGCGCATTAAAAGTGTAGCGCAACGCCGGGGCTTTACTTTTGGTTCGTTTGGCCTTGCGTCCCTTACGTACAAGTTGATTGATGGTAGGCAAAGGATCCTCCCTATTCCGGAATTCGCACCAACTGCGGTCATCAATACGAAATCTGAAACTCCTTCAGGCATTGGACGAGGCCACCAGCCCCACCTTCCAGAAAGGTCTGTGGGCACACGATGGCCTCGTTCGTTTGCGATTGTCCAACTCAAGGGCCCGAATTTCTGCCCTTGAAACTATTCTGTGGGCCGAAGACCGCTTCTCTCCGAGGTCTTCGTTAGCAAACGGAGGCTTTCTCCGCATCAAACCCACGAACGCCGATTATATCACAGCCAGGATAACCTGTCAAATCTTTCGCCCTGCTGGGGCGCATTTCAGGCACAAACGCTCCTGCAGGCCTGACGGCCAGGCGTCCACCTCCCGTGGACGCCAGCGCGTCGGCGCAGGCCGACGCCTCGGCCTGGGGCCTTCAGGCGCGACTTTAGTCGCTATCGCCTGATGCCGGCCCAGATAAAAGACGCATCCTGCCATAGAATTGAAATGCACCCGCCCTGCTAGCGAGACCTGGGCACGCCAAACCCCAGCCCCAGGCCCATCTTTGGCAATTTCTCTTTTTGGTCTTCCTTGCCAAACTGGAGGCGCTCCTCGCCGTCGGAGATGACTTCCACCGACAGGCCCAGGGATTGCAGTTCCTTGACCAATACCCGGAAGGACTCGGGCACGCCCGGCTCTTGAATCGGCTCGCCCTTGACGATGGCCTCGTAAGTTTTCACGCGGCCTATCACGTCGTCGCTCTTGACGGTCAGCATTTCTTGCAGGGTGTGCGCAGCGCCGTAAGCTTCCAGCGCCCACACCTCCATCTCACCGAAACGTTGACCGCCGAACTGAGCTTTGCCACCCAACGGCTGTTGTGTCACCAGTGAATAGGGGCCGGTTGAGCGGGCGTGGACTTTATCTTCGACCAGGTGGGCCAGCTTGAGCATGTTGATGATCCCTACCGTCACCGGATGGTCAAAGGGTTCGCCCGTCTTCCCATCGTACAGGATCATCTTGCCCGTCGTCGGCAGGGGGACGCCGCTTTTGCGGGTAACCTGAACGGCAAGGCGGTCAACTTCCTCGTCGCTCAGGCCGTCCAGGTTCACGTCTTCGAGTATTCCCCGGTAGTATCGGCCCGCGAAACGATCGGACCGTTCGCGGAGCATATGCAACCATTCGCGCAGGCAGACGATGCGCACTGCCTCGCGGGCGCGAATGCCAATGGCCTGGGGTCTCCGATCTCCCTCGAAGGCCAGCAAGAAGTCGGGGTCGTACCCGCGTTCTCTGAGCCACTCGCGGAGCACCGCTCGACGCGCATACACGGTGTCGAGGGCGAGCCGCTCTTCATCATAGCCCAGGTCTCCCAGCCAATCAACCAGGTAGAGGATTCGAACGTCGTCCTCGTCTTCCAGGTCTTCCTCCGTATAGCCCTGTTCCGCGGCCCAGGCCCAGGCCCGGTCGGTGGCGATACGCCAGGCACGGTCGATCAACCAGGCCCGCGCCAATTCGGCTGCAATCTCATCTTCGTGAGCGCCGTCGAAGACGGAGGAGACGGCCCGGAAGCCCAATCGAGAGGCAGCCCACCCCAGATGGGTCTCGAGCACCTGGCCGATGTTCATACGAGCCGGCACGCCCAACGGATTCAAGATGATCTCGATCGGGGTGCCATCTTCCATGAATGGCATGTCTTCTATCGGGACCACTTTGGAAATAACGCCCTTGTTACCGTGCCGGCCGGCCATTTTGTCCCCTTCGGTGATTTTACGGCGCTGAGCCACCATCACGCGCACCATCTTGTCCACGCCCGCCGGCAGGTCGCGATGTTCGTCACGACTGAACTCTTTGACGTCGACCACAATGCCCTTTTCGCCGTGCGGCAGACGCAGGCTGGAGTCTTTCACCTCACGCGCCTTTTCGCCAAAGATGGCCCGCAACAGCTTCTCTTCGGGCGTGAGTTCGGTTTCGCCCTTGGGGGTGATCTTGCCCACCAGGATGTCGCCCGGCCCGACCTCGGCGCCCACCCGCACAACGCCACTTTCGTCCAGGTCTTTCAGCGCATCCTCGCCCACGTTGGGGATGTCGCGGGTGATCTCCTCGGGCCCCAGTTTGGTGTCTCGCGCCTCTATCTCGTGCTTCTCAATGTGAATGGAGGTAAATTTATCGCGTCGAACCAGGTCTTCGCTGATGAGGATGGCATCCTCGTAGTTACCCCCCTCCCAGCTCAAAAAGGCGCACAGCACGTTTTGCCCCAACGCCAACTCACCCTGATCGGTGGAGCTGGAGTCGGCCAGCACGTCGCCTTTCTTGACGTAGTCGCCCTTCCAGACGATCGGTCGCTGATCGATGCAGGTGGACTGGTTGGATCGGTTGAACTTGCGCAGTATGTAAACCCGCTCGTTCCCATCCTCCTCGCGCACGGTGATGGCCTTGCTGGTGACGCTGATAACCTCGCCCGCCTTTTCGGCGACCACCACCTGGCCGGAGTCAATAGCAGCCTGGAACTCCATGCCGGTGCTGACCAGCGGCGCTTCAGGCCGGAGAAGGGGCACGGCCTGGCGTTGCATGTTCGAGCCCATCAACGCCCGGTTGGCATCGTCGTGTTCCAGGAAGGGGATGAGGGCCGCGCTGATGCCCACAATCTGCTTGGGCGACACGTCCATGTAGTCAATCCGCTCGACGTTTTCGATGAGGAAGCTCTGGTGGCGTCGCACGCTGACGCGCGGTTTGACGAATTGCCACTTCTCGTCCAATTCGGCGTTGGCCTGGGCGATGGTGAACGGGTCCTCCTCGTCAGCCGACATGTAGACGATCTCGTCCGTCACCATCGGCTTGATTTTGACCGGTTCTTCCAACGGCAATTGTGCGATCCGAATCGCCAGGTCTTCGTCTATCTCCGTGCCGGCCTCGGCGATCGCTTCGCCGGTGGTGGGATCTACCACCGGCTCCCGCAGCGTCTTGCCGACCAGGGCATCCACGTCCTTGTGAGAAACCCGGTTGATGACCTTGCGATAGGGGGTTTCGATGAACCCAAACTCGTTGACGCGACCAAAGGTAGCCAGCCGGCCAATCAAACCGATGTTGGGCCCTTCCGGGGTCTCGATGGGGCAGATGCGACCGTAGTGGCTGTGGTGGACGTCGCGCACGTCGAAGCCGGCCCGCTCGCGCCGCAAACCGCCGGGGCCCAGGGCGCTCAGCGTCCGCTTGTGAGTCAACTCGGCCAGCGGGTTGGTCTGATCCATAAACTGCGAAAGCTGACTGCCGCCGAAAAATTCGCGGGTGGCGGCGACCACCGGCCGGATGTTGATGAGCGACATCGGCGTCACCTGTTCCGGGTCGCGGATGGACATGCGCTCTCGCACGACGCGCTCCATGCGCAGCAGCCCCACCCTCAGTTGATTTTGGATCAATTCGCCGACGGTCTTCACCCGCCGATTGCCCAGATGGTCAATGTCGTCTGGATCGTCCACGCCGTTGTTGACCAGAATCATGTGAGACACGACCTGCACCAGGTCTTCTTTGGTGAGAGTCCGTCGGTCAAGCGGCACCTCCAGCCCCAACCGGCGGTTCAGTTTGTAGCGTCCCACCTTCCCCAGATCGTAACGACGCGGCGAGAAGAGAAGCGACTCGAGGAAGTTTCTGGCGTTGTCCAGCGTTGGCGGGTCGCCGGGACGAAGCTTTTTGTAAAACTCCAGCAACGCCTCGTCTACCGTCTTGGTGGGGTCGCGTTCCAGGGTGGCGGTTATATAGGGATGGTCGGCCATAATGTCCACGTCGTGGAACAGATCAAAGAGATCTTCATCCGTGCCGTAGCCTACCGCTCGCAAGAGGATGGTGACGGGCAATTTGCGCTTGCGGTCCACCTTCACCGAGATGACGTCTCGCTTGGAAGTCTCGAACTCCAGCCAGGCTCCCCGGTTGGGGATGAGCTTGGCAAAACACAGGGAACGGCCCGTCACCCGGTCTTCCTCGGCCGTGAAATACACGCCGGGCGACCGGATAAGCTGCGACACCACCACCCGTTCAGCGCCGTTGATGACGAAGGTGCCGTTGTCGGTCATCAGCGGGAAGTCACCCATAAAGACTTCCTGCTCCTGAATCTCGCCAGTTTCTTTGTTGATGAGACGCACGTTCACCCACAAAGGGCTGGCGAACGTCATGTCACGCTCGCGACACTCTTTTTCTGGATATTTAGGCTCGTCGAATCGGTAGTCGAGAAAATGCAATTCCAGGTTCTTGTTGAAGCTCACAATGGGCGATATTTCCCGGAATAGCTCGGCGAGTCCCTCTTTGCGGAACCAGTCAAACGATTTCAACTGCACTTCGATGAGCGTGGGCAGATCGAGCACGTCTGGGATTCGAGCGTAGCTTTTGCGTCCCGTTGCATACATTATCATCCGTTTTCTCACTCCTTAACTTACCTACCGGCAGGCCCCTTCGCCCTGTCTGCGGGGCAACAGGGTATTTCGGGGGTGTGTTTCATCTCAGTTGGAGTGCGGAATTTATTCCGTTTTTTGGGCTGTTGGCAGAATGAATTCTGCACTCCAGCCTGTCACCTCAACTCATTTGAAACACACCCATTTCGGGGAACTGACCAACCCGGGAGTACAAACACGACAAACGGAACGTACCCGTTGTCACCTCTGGGAGATGTTCCGCCGGTGCGATGTGCAAATGCAGCCGTCACGCGACGGCTTATGATCCTTGACTTGTGCATTTAGACGAGTGGGGGGATTAGCCGATTGCCCGCTTCGTTGGGGGAACTGACCGATAGTTTACACGACGTCGGCGTACAAGCTCAAGCCATTTCAGGATAAATTAACAGAGTTGTTCCCGAATAAATTTGTGCTGAGGTGACAGTCACTTTCGGCAGTTTTTTGCGCCGGTTCGAGTGACTGTCACCTGCTTTTGCTTAAAAGGGAACAACTCGAACGGTGGCTGTCCCTCAAACCGCAATCGCACATTATATGCACCTATCGCGTTTTTGTCAAATGAGAGACGCCGGTTGGGCGCATTTCAGTTTTATGGCGGATTTTGTGCCAGGGCACAAACGCGGTTGAAACCGCTCCTGCAGGCCTGACGGCCAGGCGTCCACCTCCCGTGGACGCCAGCGCGTCGGCGCAGGCCGACGCCTCGGCCTGGGGCCTT
>JAJRXB010000465.1 GCA_024276515.1 Chloroflexota bacterium | reverse complement strand
GGCCTGGTCACAGGTGTCGTCGGGCTCGTAGGCGTCGCCGGGTACGGGAGTGGGGGGGTAGGCTTTCATCACCACCGGCAGATAGGTGGTGTAGCCGGGGCGACTGTTGGGGTCGTTGGGGTCGGTGCCCTGGTTTACTTCTTCCCCGTCGCTCACCCCATCGCCGTCGGTGTCGGGGGTAGTGGGATCGGTGTGGTAGACATTGACCTCCTCCCCGTCGCTCAGCCCGTCGCCGTCGGTGTCGGGGGTAGTGGGATCGGTGTGGTAGACATTGACTTCCTCCCCGTCGCTCAGCCCATCGCCATCGGTGTCGGGGTTGTTGGGGTCGGTGCCGTTTTGGTACTCCTGCAAGTTGGTCAACCCGTCGCCGTCAGGGTCCTCGTTGGCGTCGTCGACGGTGGCGTTCAGGCCGTTGCTCACCTCCCACCCGTCGGGCATCCCATCGCTGTCGGTGTCGGCGCTTTGTGGGTCGGTGCCGTTTTGGTACTCTTCCAGGTTGGTCAACCCATCGCCGTCGGCATCCTGCCCGGCGTCGTCGACGGCCGGGTTCAGCCCGTTGGCCATCTCCCACCCATCGGGCATTCCATCGCCGTCGCTGTCGAGATCCTGCGAGATGGGCGGCCAGTAGCCGGCGTGCAGGCCAAAGTTGGCGCTGGCCGAGGGGCCGATGGCCGACGGCTGGCCGAACGTGGCCTGGACGGCGTAGCCGGTCGAGCTCACTGCGCCGCCGGCGTCGGCCAGCACGTTGCGTGTCAGGCTATAGTTGTCCGATTCCGGCTGTTGGGCTACGACCAGGCCACCGGTCAGGGCCAGGAGTAGCAGGGCCAGCAACAGGGCAGCAGGAACGTATGTCTTCCGCAGCATGGCAGATACCTCCTACTGGTCGGCCAGGGCGGTGAAGGTGCTGTCATAGCTGTGCAGGCGCTTGTACGACCCGGCCCCGGCCCCGGTGCTGCTCTCGATTTCGGTGTCGATGACCCGCACGTTGGTGCCGTCGTCGACCTGGAATTCTTTGCCTCTCAACTGCGAGTCGCGCACGGTGGTGTTGGTGGTGGTGAGCACGTACAGGCTTCTGACAATCGAACTGCCGCCTCCTCCTTCTGCATAAAGGGAGGACTGATCGACGTCCAACCGGGAAGAGGCCCCCAGCACGGCTACCGCGTCGAAGTAAAATGTATCGGCACACCAGGTAGAGGGGATTTTCCACTCGACGGATGAGTGGTCCATCTCCACACTCCCGCCGTCTTCGATTCGGATGCCTGGGACGTGGTCTTCGACCTTGCAGCCCCCATAGTGGATGTCGCTGCCCGGCGTGGTGGCTATCTTCACATTGTGCAGGCGAACACTATGCCCGTTTTGAACTGCCAAAGCTGAGCGTTTCAGCTGCCAAGTGTCACCCCAATCTGTCTGAATAGTGGCGCCTGTGCAAACGAGGGACAGCTCAGACAGTTCGGTTTCAGTATTGGCGGTAACGAGGTGGTTGCCACACCACGGCCACTGGCGTGCACATGGTCCCTTGATGACGGTCTTGTCGATCCCCGCCCCGTGTACGTGGGTGTAGGCTTTCATGGTGAACCCGCCGTACTCGCCGGGGGCCACCAGGATGAGGTAGGGGCTGGAGGCGGTGGGGGTCGCGGCGTCTATCGCCGCCTGGATGGTAGTGAAATCCCCGCCGCTCTGGGCCACCACGGCCACGTTCTCGTACCCGCCGGGGATCCATTGACTGCCATTCCACAGCAGGCGGTCGCCGGTGGCGGGCGCGTTGGCGCTCACTGCCCGCCCTTGCAGGCCGTCCACGGTCGGGTCGGGGTACGTCCCGACCAGGTCGCCCCCGGCGACGGTGCCGCTGATGATGCCCCCGCTTCTGCAGGTCCAGGTGCTGCCGTTCCACTCGGCGATCTGGCCATTGCTGCACGCCTGGGGCAGGCGGTAGGAAGAGGCCACGGTCAGCGTCACGTCGCCCGACGTGCCGCCGCCGGACAGTCCGGTGCCGGCGGTGACGGCGGTGACGTCGCCACCGGAGTCGTCGTCTATGCCGTCGGCGAAGCCGGCCGGCATCCCGGTGACGTCGTTCCAGGCAACAGCGCCGGACCGGGTGGCATAAGTAGCGGTCGTGGCGTAGGTGGCCGTGATGGTCTGCGTAGCGTCTTGACACTCGACCGAGCCGTCGGCGTTGATAACCCTGATGCTACTGCCGGCCGTACACGAGCTGGATACCCGTCGCTGGAGATAAGTCGTGTCGGCGGAGACGGTGACGTCGCCCGACGTGCCGCCGCCGCTCAGCCCGGTGCCGGCATTGACGGCGGTGATGTCGCCGCCGCCCCCGGTATCGTCGTCGCCGCAGGTCCAGGTGCTGCCGTT
>JAJRXB010000464.1 GCA_024276515.1 Chloroflexota bacterium | reverse complement strand
GCGGGCCTCGATCTCGGCGGCTTCCTTCTCCGTGAGGCCGGCCTGGACCACGGCGACCCGCAGGGCCGCGCCGGCCTCGGTGGACAGGATGAGGGCGTCCAGCCGGACCAGCCGAGCCAGGATGGCCTGCAGCAGTCCCAACCCCGCCGCCCGGTCGGCGTACTCGATGAGGGGACGCCAGTCGTCCAGGGTGGCCAGGCGGTTGCGCAAGGCGGCCAGCAGGGCAGCCAGTTCCCCCTTCCGGCTGCGGGGCCAGCCCAGGGCAGTCATCAAGCTTTCGGGCGGGTCGGCCTGGGGGTCGGTGAGGGCCAACACCCCTTGCGCCACCTGGCGGCGGAGGGCGGCGTTGCGCTCCGCCTGAAGCCGGCCCAGTCCCATCCGCTTCAACCAGCGGGCCAGGTCGTCCGGGTCGTCGGTGGGGGCTCCCGCCTCTGCCAGCGCTGCCCGGACGGCCTCCCGCAGCGACTGATCCTTCTCCACCCGACGGTAAGGCCGCTGAACCCACTTCTCGAGCCGTTCGGTGGCCAGCGCCAGGGCCGGGTCCACCACACCTTTTTCCAACAGCCGCTTTGTCACTTCCCACAAGCCCATGCTCAGGGCCCCGGCAAACAGGGTGAGAGGGTCCATTTTACGCTCCTCGTGCAGGTTGATAGTCTCCCTCTTGCGTGTTGGCGGCGAGAGGAGACAAAACCCTCTCCCAAACATAACATCATCAACGCTCAACGGGGAGACTACCTGCAGGTCCAAAGAGTGAGTACGCGCCCCAATTATACCGGAGGTTCAGAGGAGAGCAAAGGCGATAGATAGTTTCACAAGAAAGAAAACTCCCCCAACGACGATCAAAATGCGATCAGCCTGTCCGCTTCAGCTTGCCGGTGCGCTTGGCGTAGTGTTCGGCCCGGGAGAAGATCCACACCCCGGCGGGTATGGTGGCTAATCCCATCGCCAACAGCAGGGCCAGGTCCGGCAACAGTTCCGCCCAGCCGGCGTTTGTCAACAGCGCGGCCCGCATCGCGTTCAGGGCATACGTGGCCGGGGATATGTGAGCTATGACCTGCATCCACTTCGGCAGCACGGTGATCGGATAGTACACTCCGCTGATCAGCAGCAGGATCGCCTGCACCACGTTGGTCATCTGAGCTCCGCGCTCCGGGAAGAGCAGGGGCAACACCGCCGCCGTGATGCCGAATCCGATAAAGCTGATGCTGCTGGCTATCAGCACGGCTATCGCGCCCAGCAGATTCGCACCCTCCAGATTCAGGCGGAAGAAGAGCGTCACCACCAGGAAGATGACGCCGGTGAAGAGCAGGCCCCACACCAGCGAAAAGATGGTCTGGCCTATCATGTGGGTCAGCCGGGAGACGGGGGCCATAAAGGTATACTCGACGGTACCTTCCCAGCGTTCCCAGGCGATCATCTCGCTGATGGCGTCAAACACGATAGACAGATAGCGCCACAGCAGCGTGCCGATGAGCAGATACATCACCAGATAGTTGGTGTCCACGCTGACGCCGCTGATCTGCTCCATGCCGGCGCCGATGTAGGTGATGGACAGCGCGCTGGCGATGCTGTAGGCCAGCCACACCACTTCCCAGCCCCAGTAGCGTTTCACCAGGTTGAAATTGCGTTCGACGAAGGCGTAAGAGGCCAAAGCTTCCCGCCAGATGGTCCTCCCCGCCGCAGTGATGGCCATTAGAGCCATTTTCCTAGCCTCCTCCCTCGGCCAATTGTTTGCCTGTCAGCGCCATGAACACATCCTCAAGGGTGACCGGACGGCCGTTGTTTGAGATGCTGCTCTTCAGACCGTCGGGTGTGTCCAGGGCCACGATGCGACCGTTGTCGATGATGGCGATACGATCACAGAGTTGATCCGCCTCGTTCATGTCGTGGGTGGTCAGCAACATCGTGGTGTCGTGGTTGGCGCGGACCTCTCGCACGAAAGCCTGCACGTCTCGCTTGGAGCGTGGGTCCAACCCGGTGGTCGGCTCGTCCAGCAAAAGCAGAATAGGAGACGTGAGGAACGCCCGGGCGATGGCCACCTTTTGCTGCATGCCGCGCGACATTTCCTCCAGCGGCTCCCAGATGCTCCGCTCCTCGATGCCCAGCCGTGTCAGGATTTCGACGATCTGTTGCCTAGCCTGGCGGGCGTTCACGCCGTACAAGCGTGCCGCGTACATCAGGTTCTCCATGGGCGACAGCTTTTTGAAAAAGGCTGCATCTACGGAAACGCGATTCATCATGCGCTTCACGATGGCTTCCTCTCGCCACACATCGTGGCCAAAGATGCGGATCTGACCGGCGTCCGGCACCAGCAGGGTCGCTACCAGCCGCACCAGAGTGGACTTGCCGCTGCCGTTTGGTCCCAGGATGCCAAAGATCTCGCCCCGTTCCACCGTAAAACTGACGTTGTCGACGGCGACGACCGGCTTCTTTTTGTCGGCGTTCCGCCGCAGACGCCGGAGCCAGGGATGGCTTCCACTGCCGCCGAATATCTTGGTTGCATTGCAAATCTCCAACGCTTTGTCCGACATATTCCTCACCCCCTCATCACTCCAAAATGCGGTCTCCTCATTACCCACCGCCTGCGCCGGCCGAATCCCCATCTCCATGTTCTCTCCCTTCCCTCAATCTAAAATAAAAATGGCCGTGGGTGCTTTTGGGCAGCCCACGGCCGTGTCGGTGGCAATGCTGTTTGCAGTGGCAACGCTATTTGCAAACGATACGTGCAACAAAAAAAGGCCGTGGGCTGGTGCGCCCACGACCTGGTATGCTATGTCAAGTTACCAGTGAATGGACACACTACGCCCTATATTCAGGGTATCGAACCCTTCACGCATTCGGACGATGGCGCTGGAGAGCTTATCAGTATAGCGCATCCATTTCACCTCTTCACTCAGAATTTTCGAGTTGCGAAGGCCAGTATATCACACATAAAGGGGGATTGTCAACCCCCCGGAACCTTAAAACTGGCCCTGTCAAAGTCAGCAAAATGGTGAAACATCGGATACAATTCCACCAATCAACCAAGAGCAGCCTGCTTCCGGCGCTCCCTGGAACTCACCGGCACATCTCCAGACGGACTTTGACAGGGCCCTAGACCTTCGTCTCAGAAGTTCTTTGGGTAAAGCCTGATCACGTTATGTTGCTCGGAGCGGGTCTGTGACCCGCCTGTTTAGCGATCTGGAGCCGTCGGGTCACAGACCCGACGGGAGCAAGAATTACCCAAAGAACTTTTGAGAAACTGCACTAGGGAATCCTGTACTTGCGGACAGCGTCGGCCAGGGGGATGAAGGCGGGAAGGGACGGAAGATCGGAGATCTGCGGTTGTGGGACACAGCACCCTCCCGAAACAAAAAGCCCCGTGCCGTCAGTCCCGGCGCGGGGCTTTTGTTCCTTGCCGGCCGGGAACGGCCGGTCCACTCGCTCGGTCGCTCATAGTTGGAACAAGCACCGTAGAGGCGCAAAGCCTGCACCCCTATCACTGCCTGCTGATGAGACGACCGTTCTATCAGAATTCAATTGTGCCAAAACAAGAATTGGGGAAATGTTTTCCCTTGGGATCGGGGATACTGAGACTTCAGTCACGTGTGCTCCAGAGCACAAGTAACGACACCCGACTGAAAATC
>JAJRXB010000463.1 GCA_024276515.1 Chloroflexota bacterium | reverse complement strand
CCCAGGTGACTGTCACCTGTAGGGCTGTAGGTAAAGAGTCGCCTACGTCGTGCCAGACGATGGTCGCGAATTCCGACTATCTTTGCAGGTGACAGTCACCTTTTGCCCCCTCAAAATGAGGAAGTGCGGTTGTAGTATTAAAAGTGCTCGTAGTAACGACTTCAGTCGTTAATTGCCTGCATTATGGGCCTAGTGACGACTAAAGTCGTTACTACCAATGCGTAAATTGCGACGAAAGTGCCGGTCACTTTATTCAGGGACAACTCTTGTGTTCAAGTATCGGCATTATCTACCCTTACGGTAGGGACGAGGCATTCCCAGCAATGGGTCTCTCAAGCCAGATTCCGGCGCATAAACCGAGATTGCACGCTCAGTGCCTCGTCCATACGCAAAATAGATGAGTTTGCAGCGTTTAAACTCGCCGCTCATATCGGCGTAGTGTGCGCCAGGGTTTGATGACCGGTGTCGAGGACTGTAGGGGCGGGCCTTGCCTGCGCCGGTGCCGCACCGTCCCGGTACGAGGCAGACACAGGTGCGTCTCGTCTGCACATTGTCAAGATAGTTACGAAAAACAAAGTGAGAGATGGTTTTGCGAAAATAAAAAAAGGGGAACTGGAAGCTGGCCCAGAGGGGTGAAGGTGCCCCCATTCCACGACGCCGCTGCGCCGCGAGGCTTTGGTTTGCACGCGGGCGATCCAGGCCCCCAGCGTTCGTTTTCGCCGACCCGGTGACCTCTCCCATACCATTGGTTTATGCTACCCGCTTGATACGGCCTTCACTATAACACACAACCCGCCCAATTGTCAAGCATTTTGGAAGGGCCTGGCGCATTTCGGTTTGGGGGCGAATACGGGTTTTGAAACGCTGAAGACGTTGATTGAAATTGAGTTCGCTGAACGTCGGTGGTCTCCCTGGTGGGCGTTGATGGCGAATTCACCGCGCCTGGTCAGGGGTCACAGACCCCTGACGAGCGGAGGTCACAGACCCCTGACGAGCGGAGAAATTGGGGGGACATTCCCCATATTCCCCGGCCGGCGGTGCTGTGCGCCCTAAAGTTCCGGACGCCCCCGAAGGGCCGCCCGAATTTTCTTTTTGTCCGCCGGCAGCGACGTGATTCGCACGCCCACCGCGTCGTAGATGGCGTTGAGGATGGCGGGGGCGGTGGCCAGCGACGGGGCTTCGGCGAAGCCTTTGGCTCCCCGCGGGCCGAGAGGGTGCGGAACTTCGACGATGACCGGGATGATCTCTGGCGTTTGCTCGGCGGTGGGCAGCCGGCACTTGTGGAGGGTGTTGGTGCGGTTGATCCCTTGCTCGACCACGAACTCCTCCGACAGGGCGTAGCCCAGGCCCATCACCACCCCGCCGTGTATCTGGCCCTCGATGGCCTGCCGGTTGATGATCTTGCCCACGTCGTTGGCCGAGACGATGGTCAGCACCTTCACCTCGCCGGTGGTTGGGTCTACCTCGACCACGGCCACCTGGGTGTTGTAGGCGTAGCACCAGTGGGTCGGGCGCGATTCAAAATCGGGAAGGCCGTAGTGACTGGCCTCTCCCTCCAGCAGCGGCGCCGAGCGCGGAGGGGTGTAGCGCCGTTCGACGACGAACCGGTCGCCCAGTTCCGCCAGCGGCACCTCTCGGCCCGAGTCTGTGTCAACCACCCGGTCCTCGCGCAGTTCCAGTTTGGCAGGGTTGGCGTTTAGTGTCTCGGCGGCGTGGCCGAAGACCTCTTCTTTCAAGGCGCGACAGGCCATCACCACTGCGTTGCCGGTCATAAAAGTTTGTCGCGAGGCGGTGGTGGGGCCGGTGGGGGGAGTCAGGGCGGTGTCGGGGCCGATGATTTCGATGCGCTCGACCGGCACGCCCAGTTCGTCGGCGACCAGTTGCACCAGCCCGGCGCGGGCTCCCTGACCGTATTCGTGCTGGCTGGCGCGCAGGGTGACTCGCCCCGATGCGTCCAGGTCCACGATGGCCCCCGCGCTCTCCGGCAGTCCGTGCCCAAAGCCGATGTTCTTCACCGCCGAGGCCACCCCCACGCCGATCTTCTTGCCGTCGCCGGGGGGAATCTTCACCTGCTGGAACGCCTGGCGTGCTGCTTCGAGAGTCTCCTTGATGGCCGGTATCCCTTCTTCCAGCACGTGGTCGGCGGCGGTGGGCAGGCCCACGTCCAGCGCGTTGATCAGGCGGAATTCAAAGGGGTCAAAGCCCAGGGCGCGGGCCATCGCGTCCATCTGTTGCTCCAGGGCAAAGGCGACCTGGTTCACGCCGAAGCCTCGCATCGCCCCGGCCGGGACGTTGTTGGTGTACCAGGCCCACCCTTCCAGCTTGAGGTTGGGGACGTAGTAGGGGCCGGCGCCGAAGACCAGCGTGTTCTCCAGCACGTCAATTCCCAGCGAGGCATAAGCGCCGGTGTCGAGGGTGACGTCGGCCTCGATGGCCAGCACGCGCCCCTCTCGGTCGGCGCCGGTTTTGAAGCGCATTCTGGCCGGGTGGCGCTTGGGGTGAACGCGCAGCGACTCTTCGCGGGTCAGCACCATCTTCACCGGTCGCCCGCTGCGCAGCGCGCCCAGGGCCAGGTATTGCTGGAGGATCATATCCTCTTTTGCGCCGAAGGCCCCGCCCATCGGCAACTGCACAATCCGAATCTTATCTTCGGGCATGTCCAGGATTTCGGAAAGTTGAGTCCGGTCGTCGAAGGCGCATTGCGTTCCCATTTGAATGGTGACGCCCCCGTCGTTGGTGGGGAAGGCGATCCCCGACTCTGGCTCCAAAAAGGCGTGCTCGATGAAGGGGGTGGTGTAGGTTTCTTCGAGGACGACGGCACATTGTTTGAAAGCTTCTTCCACGTCGCCGCGCTCGATTTTGGCGTGGTGCAGCAGATTCCCCTTCTCGTGGACTTTGGGCGCGTCCGGACGGGCCGCTTCTTCCGGTGAAAAGACGCCGGGCAGGGGGCGGTACTCGACCCGGATCTTCTCCAGCGCAGCCTCGGCGATTTCGCGGCTCTCGGCGAAGACGGCGGCCACCGAATCGCCGATGTAGCGCACTTTGTCGGCGGCGATGGCCGGCTGGTCGCGGATGACGAGGCCGGCCTGGTTTTTGCCGGGGATGTCTTTGGCGGTGAGCACCAGGGCCACGCCCTCCATCGCCTCGGCCTCGGAGGTGTCCACCCTCAGAATCTCGGCGTGCGGGTGCTCGGCCCAGAGGATTTTGCCGTGCAGCATGCCTTCCATCTGGATGTCGTCGCCAAAGTGGGTGGTCCCCGTCACCAGGCCCACCGCGTCGCGGGTCAGCAGTGGGGCGTCAACCCGCTCGCCTTCGGGGGGAGGGGGCGCGTAGGTCGCCCCGGTCGTCAGCCGCTTTCCTGCATCCTGGATGGCCTCGATGATGCTCACGTAGCCGGTGCAACGGCACATATTGCGGTTTTTGGTCAGGGCCGATTTGATTTCGTCGGGGCTGGGGTGGGGATTGGCGTCCAGCAGGGCTTTGGCACTCATGATCATGCCGGGGGTGCAGAATCCGCACTGAACAGCGCCATGTTCGATGAACGCCTGCTGAATGGGGTGGAGTTGGCCATCCCGGGTCAAGCCTTCGATGGTTTCCACCCGGGCGCCGTTCACTTTTGACATGCGCACCAGGCAAGAGCGGGTTGCCCTGCCGTTGAGAATCACGGTGCAAGCCCCGCAGTGACCGCTGGAGCAGCCATCTTTGGCACCGGTCAGTCTCAATTGGTCGCGCAAAAAGCGCATCAGGCTCAGGTCGGCGGGGACCTGGGCACGCACATCCTGGCCGTTCACGTTCAACTGGACGTCGATTGTGTCTGTCATGGGTTAATCCTCTGATTGGGGTCACTACTCAGGCTGTTGGGCAAATCAGGCTAAGTTAGCCGGGATTAGGGGATTTGGAGATAAAGGATGATGAAGAAAAATTTCCTAATCTCCCAATCCCGGCCAGAGAACGAGCTTGATCAGACAGACCTGAGTAGTGACGGTTCTGTTAGCTGTTTGACCAAAACAATATAAAACATGATGCCCGATTTTGCAACATTTCTTCGACTTCGTTGACACAAACGCCGATATGGAGTATCATCGGGCTGGGCTGATCGTGGAAGGGTTGCCCCTGCCACACCGCTGGTCCAGGTATCGGACATCAACGCCCACTGTGCCAACGTGAGCGAGTAAAAATCAACTACTGATGCAGAAGGAGTCTCAACTATGTCATCCGTAAACCCCGCCATTTTCCGTGAATACGACATCCGTGGCGTTGTGGACAAAGATTTGACCGAGGAATTCGCCCGCCTGCTGGGCCGGGGCTACGGCACGATGATGCGTCGTGCCGGCCACAAAAAGATCGCCATTGGCCACGACGTGCGTCCGTCTTCTCCCCTTTACTCTCGTGCGATGACCGATGGTATCTTGAGCACCGGCGTAGACGTGGTGGACGTGGGGCTGGTCCCCACCCCCGGCCTGTATTGGGCGCTGTGGAACCTGGACGTGGACGGTGGTATAATGATCACCGGCAGCCACAACCCGCCCGAATTCAACGGCTTCAAAGTGGCCGTGGGCCACGCTACCATCTACGGAGAGGCCATCCAGGATTTGCGGGTGCTCATCGAGGCCGACGACTTTGAAGCGGGCCAGGGACAACGCACCGAAACCGAGATCATCTCGGATTACGTGGCCGATATGCGTCAGCGGGTGGGGACCATCGCCCGGCCGGTGAAAGTGGTCTCCGATTGCGGCAACGGTTGCGCCTCGCTGACCGCCCGCCTGCTGGACGAGATCGGCGCCGACGTAACGTCCCTGTATTGCGAGCCCGACGGCACCTTTCCCAATCACCACCCGGACCCCACTCTGCCCGCCTCGCTGGTTGACCTCATCGCCAAAGTGAAGGAGACCGGCGCCGAGCTGGGCGTCGCCTTCGACGGTGACGCCGACCGGCTGGGCGTGGTAGATCCCCAGGGGAACATCATATGGGGGGATCAACTGCTCATCCTCTACAGCCGGGAGGTCCTGGCCAAAAGGCCGGGGGCGCCCATCATCTTCGAGGTCAAATGCTCGCAGGCGTTGGTGGAAGAGATAGAGAGGGCCGGGGGCGAGCCGATCATGTATCGCACCGGGCACTCCCTCATCAAAGAGAAAATGAAGGAGACCGGCTCGCCGCTGGCAGGGGAGATGAGTGGTCACCTCTTCTTCGCCGACGAATACTACGGCTACGACGACGCCGTCTACGCCGCCGCCCGGCTGCTGCGCTACCTGGCTGCCAGCGACCAGACCATCGAGGAGATGCTGGCCGACGTGCCGCAGTTCTACTCCACGCCGGAGATTCGCGTGGGTTGCCCCGACGATGAAAAGTTTCAGGCGGTGGCCCGGATGACGGAATACTTCAGGCAAAAGTACGACGTGATCGACGTGGATGGCGTGCGCGTTCTCTTCGGCGATGGATGGGGCCTGGTCCGCGCCAGCAACACCCAGCCGGTGCTGGTGCTGCGCTTCGAGGCCAAAACGCAGGCGCGGCTGGAGGCCATCAAGCGGGAGATGCTGGACAAGCTGGCCGAGGTGTCGTCGGTGGACGTCACTGCGATTGGGTAGCCGGCAATATGCCGCGACGAGGAGGTTCTGTGATGGACGCTGCTACCGGCGAAATGATGATCCCCAAGTCTACTTTAAAAGCCCTGATTGAGGTCACCGGTCAACCAGAATTAAATGTGGCTGTTTTGGTTATGTTGCGTGACGCCATTGAGCATCGCCTGGAGAAGATTCAGGTTGCGCTCCGGGCTTATGAGGAAAAGTATGGCATGACTTTCGGAGAATTTGAGGCGGCAGGCAAACGTGGTGAACTGCCGGATCGTTTTTCTCAGGAGGTGGAAGAAGACTACTTTGAATGGGATAGCCTGGTAACACGTCAGAGAAAACTGGAAGAAATACTGCAATGGCTGGCGTAACAATCCGGGATTTCGTCGAGGCAGTTCGCAAGGGGTGCGACGAGTCGGAATTGGTCGTCAGCTACGATGTTCATATTCAAGACAATGCTACCGTCAAGATCAAAGTATTCTTGAGGGTAGGAGCCTTCATATCAGTGTACTTCAATCCTGAAAATCAAAATTGCTCATTCGCGCTCATCCGTGGTGAAAAGCGCATCTATGGCGTTGATAACGCTTTTGTTGGGTGGCATTTGCATCCTTTCGGGTCACCTGAGGAACATATGCCGTGTGTTGAAGTTTCGTTCGAGGAGTTCCTGCGCACGGTAGAGGAATGGGCGGCTAATACCATGTCATAAGGTCGGGTATCAAGACGTATAACGGGAGAGGACGAAAAGACCAATAGCAGCCACGGCGGCGAACTCGACCAGCGCCCGGCGGGTGAGGCGTCCCAGCAATTGCTGCTGAGCCAGGCCGGTGAACAGGTAAAAGATGAGCAGCAGCCACAGGCCGGCTTTCAGCGGGGATATGCGCCAGAAATTAAGGGCCCACATGCTCTGGCCCATCACCAGGGCTGTCATCCCGGCGAAGAGCCAGGCCCGGTCAGCCTGGGCTGGCCCGGTCCGCAAAAGGGACGCGGTCAGCAGCCCGCTGACCAGCAGGACCTCCGTCGCCGATAGCGCGCTGCGAGCCCGGGTCTGGTGGATGGCGACGAAGAACCCAAAGGCGACGCCGTAGGTCACCAGATTCAACCAGAGACGGGCCAGCTCGTAGCGGGGATCGCTTGGGTCAATGGTGTGATATTCGGCCAGCACTATGAACCAGAGGAGTATGCCGGTCGTGGCAACGCCGGCCGCCCACCAGTCGAGGGCGGGGATCAGCGAAGGGAGCCACAGGGTCGCCAGGATGACCAGCAGTCCCGGCAACACCCAAAACGTGAGAGCATATCCCGATGCCTGACCCGGTAGAAGGGGATGGGCGTACACAATAGCCCGCGTGCCGGTCGCGGCCAGTCCGCCCAGCAGCAGAGCCATCAACCATCGTTGTGACACTACCAACGTGAGGGGCGACCCAAAAAGTGTCAGCTCGATGGCCCGGCTGGGCAATTGGATGAGAAAGTAGATGACCAGACCCAGCAGCGTCAGGCTGACCAATGCGCTGATTCGTTCGTAGGTGGGCATGGTGAAATTGTATACGGCCTGGTCTGAGATGTCAAAGATTGTTGTAGCGTAGGGATATCTGGGATGAGCATCGAAACTCTCGTTTATGCACTGATCGGTTGGCTGGTGGGCGTGTTCATCAACCACGCAGCCGACACGCTGCCGCGCCGCGTGACCCTGGGAGAACGTCCGCGTTGCCCGGCGTGTGGCACGCCACGAGCACCGGCTGCCTGGAGTGCGGTGGTGGGCTATCTGAGCGGCCGGCGTGCTTGTTTGGGATGTGGCATGCCTTTGCCGCTCCGGTCGGTGGTGGTGGAGGTAATCGTACCGGCCATCTTTGTGGGATTGCTGTGGCGCTACGGCCTGTCGGTTCACCTGGGGCTTCTCTCTCTTTACAGTGCCATCCTCATTCTGATCACCGTTACCGATTTGGAACACCACCTCGTCTTGAACGTTGTGATGATGCCAGCGATTTTGCTGGCGATGGTCGGCGCCTTTTTCAACGACGACCTGTCGTATCAGCGCGTGTTTCTGGGGGGGGCGGCCGGTTTTGTCAGCCTGTACGGAATGTTTTTGCTGGCACAGCCGGTGAGCGCGCTGTTGAGCCGCCTTTCGGGGCGAGAGGTGAGCGAAGTCCCTTTTGGCTTTGGCGACGTGACGTTGGGAACCTTCATCGGGCTGATCACCGGGCTGCCGGGCGTTTTTTTTGCGCTGCTCATCACGCTGCTGTCGGCCGGTCTGGGAGCGGCTCTGTTTTGGTTCGTGCGGGCCGTGATCCAGCGTCGCTACACCTTGTTCACTCCCATTCCTTACGGGCCATTCCTGGTGCTGGGAGGGTTCGTTATGATGGTCTACGGCCCTGAAATCCTTCAGTGGTACATCGCCGGGATGACGTGACCTCTGCTGCAATGTCGGTTGGGGACGACGTGGGCGATACTTGTTGTGTCACAACATCGCAACTTTTGGCTCGCAAGAGGGTTTTCCTTAATGGATAGAGTTGTTCCCTTTTAAGCAAAAGCAGGTGACAGTCACTTGAACTGGCGCAAAAATTGTGCTAAAAGTGACTGTCACCTCAGCACAACAGAAACAGGGATTCCGGTGGACGCGGAGGCGCGCACGGCGCGGCGATTCGTTGACACTCTATTGAAAAAGTGATAAAATAAATTTGCCACTGGGATTTTGGTACTACCAAAAATCCCAAAAATAGTTGTGGATTGGGCGGTAACCGATCGTGGCGACGGGACGCGTGCCAGGTCGCCACGACGTGACGGAAACGTGGGGCACGCAAAACAGAAAAGAAAGGAGGTTTCTTAGGGATCTATAGCTGGCCAAGATAAAATAACCGGTTCGACAATGATGTTGGATCTCTTTTGCGAAGGAGGAAGGACTATGAACGCGTTAATCGTCTTGATCTTGGCCGCTCTGGGCATCGCTGTAGGGTATGGCTTCTACGCCCGGACCATTGATAAAAATATCATCCAGCCCAGTCCCGACAAGGCAACGCCGGCGAAGATGTATATGGACGGGGTGGACTTCACGCCGGCCAGCCGCAACGTGCTCTATGGCTATCAATTCAAATCCATCGCTGCCCTGGGACCGATTGTAGGGCCCATTGTTGCTGTTCGTTGGGGTTGGCTGCCAGCGTTGCTGTGGATCATCTTTGGCACTTTCTTTATCGGCTGGGTACAAGACTACAGCAGCATCATCGTTGGTGTCCGGGAAGAAGGCAAGACCTTCGGTGCCCTCAGCTACAAGTTAATCTCACCTCGCGCCCGAACCATCCTGTTGATTTTCATTTACCTCTATCTGCTCCTGATTATGGGCGCTTTTGGCAAAATCGTCGGCTTTGACTTGATGACGAACCCGGCCGTCCCGTTGGGAGTGCTGTTCGTCATCGGCGTCGGCCTTTTGGCCGGTCAAATGACCTACCGATGGAAGATAGACATCATCGTCACCAGCATTGTGACCGTCATTCTGGCTTTCATCGGTATTTGGTTAGGGACACTGGGGCCGGTCAAGAGCTTCTTCACTGCGATCAGCGGCGGCGCCGAGTCACCGTTGATCTTTGGCAGCGTCACCTGGGCCAAGATGTTGTGGAGCCTGGTGGTGCTGGTCATCTGCTACCTCGGTGCGGTTCTCCCCATCTGGCGCTGGGCTCAGCCCATCAACTACGTCGCTTTCTGGATCGTCTTCCTGGGTATCCTGGGCGGCACAGTGGGGCTGATCATCTGGCACCCGGCAGTGGACGTGGCCGCCTTCCCCGCCTTCACGTCCTGGAACGGGCAGATGGGTAGTCTGGGCGCTGTGGGTCCTCTCTGGCCTCTACTGTTTGTGACCATCGCCTGCGGAGCCATCTCCGGCTGGCATAGCCTGGTGTCCTCGTCGGGCACGGCCCGCCAGTTGGAGAAGGAAGTGGATGCTCTGCCGGTGGGTGGCGGCGCGATGTTCCTGGAGATGTTCCTGGCCACCCTGGCACTGCTCACGGCCACCGTCGGCGTGGGGGCCGACAAGTACGTGGAGTTGGTCGGGGCAGGCAAGAACGCCGGCGTCTTCGCCGTGGGGTTGAGCAACTTCCTGTCCCGCATCGGCGTGCCCACCAGCTTTGGTCTGCCCTATGGCTCGGTCTTCCTGACGCTGATGGCGTTGACCATTATGTATCTGGTGGTGCGCTTTATGCGGGTGGCGAGTGCCGAGTTCATCGGTGATGCTGTGCCGGCGATGAAGAACGTGCACGTCGGCTCCATCGTGGCCCTGGTCCTTTCCCTGCTCCTCATCTGGACCGGCTTCTGGACCTACATCTGGATCCTGTTTGGCGCTTCCAACCAGTTGATGGCCTCCCTGGCGTTGCTGCTCGTCTCGCTGTGGCTTATGTCCAAGGGCAAGAACTACTGGTGGACCTTCATCCCCTTCATCTTCATGTTCGTCACCACCATGGGGGCGTTGGCCCGCACCGCCTACAAGGTGTTGAGCCAGGCGATCACCCAGGCGGGCGAATTGCCGGTGGACAAGCTCATTGGCAACTACATCGCCGGGCTCCTGGCCATCATCCTCTTCCTGGCCGCCCTTTACCTGGCCTACGACGCGATCCGCGCCATCCAGTCCCGGCTGGCCGAAGGCCGCGCCGCGACTTCAGAAGCGTAGCAAAGTAAGGGCGAACGGGCCGTTCGCCCTTACAGGGTAATGTGAGTTTCTTGCGATGTCCCACGTTTCCGTCCAGGTTATCGCCCCGGTGTTGACGAATTTCTTCCACTGCATGCACTGCGAACAACTCTTCGAGCAGGCCGACATCGGCCAGCAGGTGCACCGGGAAGAACTCGATCAATACCCCGAGGATGTCAAACAAGAGGCCGCTCGCCTGGCCGACTGGCTGTTCGATCTGGCCTACCGCTATGGCGACCAGATCCATATCCGGGTGATCGACCCCCAATCGCTGGAGGGCTTTTTTAAATCGCTGCGCTATTGGGTGCGCAAATATCCCACTTTCATCGTCGATGGCCGGGAGAAGATCGTTGGCTGGGACCGGGCGGCACTGGATGCAGCTTTGCAAGCCCGGTTGGCCGACAGGGAAATGGTGTCTTCTCAATAACAGGACTTACGCACTTGACACTTGAGACTTCGGAAGTCCGCCAAAGCACTTTTGCCGACAGAGTTGCTGCGCACCGCAAGGCAATCCTGCCGGGTGAAACCCCCTTCGCAGACTTCCGAAGTCTGGTGAATTGATCACTG
>JAJRXB010000462.1 GCA_024276515.1 Chloroflexota bacterium | reverse complement strand
TGCCCAGTTTTGTGATATAATCCATTTCGAGCCTCCTTGGGTTTGGTTTGACTAACCCTATCTTACCTGATAGCCCAAGAAGGCTCAAACTCTCTATCTCACCAACAGATCGTTCGTGCACCCCAACGCTAAAACAACGTTGACCATCCATACTTTCTGTGCTATAATGCGCCGTGTGACTGTTGCTGCCACCCCTTTTCACAACCCCTGATTATTCTCAAGACTCTCTGCCTGTAGCTATTTTTTTGCCGGCTTTTGAGTCGCAAAGGAGCAAGGAGGGGATGCCAGTTAAAGATGCGACTTTTACAGACCCCCATTGCATTGGCTGCGGGGTCGTTTTGTTTGGAGCCTGATGTAGTCACGGTGCAAGTGCGTTTGAAGGAGGTGATGCTTATCTGAAAGTATCGGGGGCAGGGTAAAACGAATCGTGGTAGTGACGGTTTTGGCCATTCAAGAATGACCGGTCGCCACTACCCCAAGACAGAGAGCCTTGCGCAATCAACAGGAAGGCTCAGAAGCGATAATTTGAGCCTGGATTGGACTTGAGTCCCCTTCCAAAGATTTCACTCGCAGACTTCGGCAGCCTTGTGAATCAATTAGGCAAGGGTCTCAAGACACACAAAGATCAGGAGGAGGATGCACATCATGAAGAAACTCGCTGTTGGATTGATACTGACGCTGCTGATCCTGGTTGCGGTTTCGGCTTGTGGGCCGGCCGGCGCACCTGCCACCATCAAGATCGGCATCAATGCCCCTCTCACCGGCGACATCCCCAAGGTGGGGGAAGGCACAAAGTATGCGGCCGAGATGTGGCTTGAGGACATCAACGCCGCCGGCGGCCTGGAAGTAGGGGGGAAGAAGTATCAGGTTGAGTTGATCATCGAAGACAACGAATCCAAGGCAGAATCGGCTGCGGCGGTCAACCAAAAGCTGATCACCCAGGACGAAGTGCTGGTCATCGTCGGACCTCAGTCCTCTAAGCAGGCGGTGCCGGCAGGTGGCGTGGCGAACGACAATCAAACGCCTATGGTCAGCCCCTGGTCTACAAACCCCAACACCACCCTGGACCGCCCCTGGGTCTTCCGCACACCCTTCCTGGACCCCTTCCAGGGACCGGTGGTGGCCAATTTCGTCACCGAAGAGTTTGGATTCACCAAAGCTGCCGTGCTCTACGACGTGGCCAGCGACTACCCCAAGGGCCTGGCCGAGTTCTTCAAGAAGGGCTGGGAAGACATCCACGGCCCCGGTTCTGTGGTGGCCTTCGAGAGCTTCACCACCGGTGACGCCGACTTCAGCGCCCAGTTGACCAAGATCAAAGAGTCGGGGGCCGAGTTCATCTTCACTCCCCAGTACTACAACGAGGTTGCCCTGATCGTGCAGCAGGCGCACGAACTGGGGTGGGACAAGCCCATCGTGGGCAGCGATAGCTGGGGCTCGGCAGAGCTGATGAACCTGTGTGGCGACGACTGCAAGGGCCTCTTCTTCAGCACCCACTACGCCGCGGCCGGCGCCACGGGTGCGACCAAGGAATTCATCGACCGCTACAAGGAGAAATACGGGTACGTGCCCGACGACGTGGGCGCTCTGACCTGGGACACCATGCTCATCGTCCAGAAGGCCATTCAAGACTGCGGTGAGATCACCGGAGACCTGGCCAAAGACCGCAAGTGCGTCCGCGATGCGCTGGCCAACATCAAGAACTTCAACGGCATCACCGGCAAGATGACCTTCACCGAGCAGGGGGACCCGATCAAGTGCGCCGTCATCGTCAGGATCAGCGACGCCGGTGAGTTCGAGTTCTACAAGCAGGTCTGCCCAGAGTAGGCAAGTGGAGAGTGATTTTCCTTTGGCAACCTGTGATGCGCGTCAATTCGCAGGAGTGTTCGACCGTCCGTACTGCCCGCAGGGGCAATAGACCCCTGGTCTGAGACGTTGTTGGACCTGGTTGCGACACTCGAGCCGAAGGTTGAGACTCGTCGCATAGGAGGACGGGCTCGGGGCACATCCCCTGGCCCGTCCTCTTGAAAGAACGAGGGGATAAATACGATGACATTTTTCCTGCAAAATCTGGTCAACGCCCTGCAATGGGGCAGCTTTTACGCCTTGATCGCCCTGGGCTACTCTATGGTTTACGGTGTCTTGATGCTCTTCAACTTCGCCCACGGCGATATTTTTATGGTCGGAGCCTACATCGGCTTCTTCGTTGCCACCGGCCTGGTGGCCTTCAACTCATTGGGCGTAGTCGTCCTCCCCGGTTGGGCCATTCTGGTGTTGACCATCCTCCTTGCTATGTTCCTGACCTCGTTTGTGGGCAGGCTGGTTGAAAGGATAGGCTACCGGCCCTTGCGCGACGCGCCCCGCGCATCGGCGGCCATCACCGGCCTGATGATCGGCATTATTCTGGAAACCGGGAACCTGGCCTTGCTCGGCGCCACACGGCTCAGCTTCCCCCCATTGATCGAGACAACGAGCTACAAGCTGGGGGGTGTGAGTGTCACCAACAAGAAGATCATGATCGTCGTCGTGTCTTTGTTGCTTATGTTGGCCCTGCATCAGTTTGTGCGCAGGACCAGGTGGGGAATGGCGATGAGGGCTATGGCTTTCGACTACGTGGTCGTGCCCTTGATGGGAGTGCCGATCAACAGGATTGCCAGCCTCACCTTTGCGGTGGGTTCGGCCCTGGCCGCCGCCGCGGGGATTCTCTTTGGAGTCGCCTATCCCGTCCTGAACCCTTACATGGGCATCCTCATCGGCTGGAAGGCTTTTGTGGCGGCGATCCTGGGGGGCCGAGGCTCCATTCTGGGAGCGGGCCTGGCCGGTTTCTTGCTGGGGTTCATCGAAATCTTCGTGGCGGCGATCTTCCCTTCCACCATGCGCGATCTGATCGCCTTCTCCATCATCCTGCTCATCCTGACCTTCAGACCCCACGGCTTTTTCGGCGAACCTTACAGCGCGCAACTGCGGCTCTGAGCCCGTAACGAAGGACAAACGACCCATGACAAAGGATTTCATCTCAAATGATGTGTTTTCATCTTTCGTCTTTTGCTACAGCTTTTTCCAGATTCACCATCAAAGATACCAGAGAGACGGGGGATTGACATGAGTGTAAAAACTGGCACGCTGTCGGCAAGCAGGAGAACCCTGGGCCTGTGGCTGCGCAAAGTCCTGGCTCCGTTTTCCCGGGTTCCCCTGCTGGGCTGGCTCTTCGGCGCTCTGGTTGCGGTGGCGCTTGAGCAGATCCTGGGCACCTCGCTGGCCTGGTCCCTGGGGATGCCCAAGATACCACCTCTTTTCGGTTTTGTCATTATTCTGAAGAACCCGGTACTGATCCCCAGCACCGTTCTCTACGTGTTGCTCATATATCTCTTGCCGATAGGGGGGGTGGCCTGGCTGAGTGCCTCGCTGGCGAACAAGCTGGCGGCCAAACTTCTCAGCTTTCCAATAGTGCTCTCTGTGGCCGTCCACCTCGGCTTGCTTTACGCCACCCTGCACGTCTGGTCCGGAGTCAACGATTATCGAGTCCTGGTGCTCAGACTCACCCTGATCGCCATTATGCTCACCCTGAGCTTGAACGTGGTGAACGGTTACATGGGAGAGTTCTCCTGTTCGCACCCCGGGTTTATGTCTCTGGGCGCGTATTCGGCCTCGGTCTTTACGGTGGTCCTGTTCGTCCAGGACAACAGATTTGGACCACCTCTCTTACCTCCGGCACTGGGACCGTTTATGTTCCCCATCGCATTGATCCTGGGCGGCGTGGTGGCAGCCGTGGGAGCCCTGCTGGTCGCGGTCCCCTCCTTCAGGACGAGAGGCGACTACCTGGCCATCATCTCCCTGGCCTTTACCTTCATCGTCAAGAGTTTCGTCGAGAACCTGGAGGTCGTTGGAGGACCCCGGGGCCTGGGCAACCAGCCAAACTGGGCAAGCCTGCCCACGGTGTTCGTGTGGACGATGGTCTGTGTATGGACCATCAACAACTTCGTGCGGTCCACCATGGGCAAGGCGCTGAACGCTGTGCGCGACGGCGAACTGGCGGCCAGTGCTATGACGGTCAACACCCGGCGCACCAAAATGATTGCCTTTATGTTCGCCGCCTTTTGGGCCGGCGTGGCCGGCGGGCTTTTTGCCCACGTGCTGAGATACGTCAACCCCAGCATCTTCGGCATTCAAAAACTGGCCGAAGTCCTGGCAATGGTTTACTTCGGCGGGTTGAACTCCGTCATCGGCTCCATCGTGGGCGCTGTGGGCTTCAACCTTCTCAGCGAAGCCCTGAGGCCACTGGAAATATTCAAGTGGATCATCATCCCGGTCCTGCTCATCCTGGTGATGATTTTCCGCCCAACCGGTCTCATCGCCTTCACGGAATTCAAGCTCGAGAATCTCCTCAAACCGAAACTGGAAGAAGAGGTGGAGCATGTCGCTGCTTCGCGTTTAAAATATGACCCACTACTTCGGCGGTCTGCGGGCCGTCCACAATTACAATCTAGAGATCGAACCCGGCCAACTCAGAGGGTTGATCGGCCCCAACGGGGCGGGCAAGACCACCATCTTCAACCTGATCACGGGCAGATACACGCCGACAGAGGGGAAAATCTTCCTAGACGGGGACGAAATCACCGGCCTGCAACCCCATCAAATCGCCTCGATGGGCCTGGGCCGGACCTTCCAGAACCTGCGCTTGTGGCGGCATATGACCGTCATCGACCACGTGCGGCTGGCCCGCTACTCGAAGATCAGCTACGGCCTGGTCGGCGCCTTCTTCGACACACCCAAGCGAAGAAAGGAAGAAGCCGAGATCGAAGAGAAAGCCTACAGCCTCCTGGAACTCGTAGGAATCCCCCATCTCGCGGATCAGATCGTCACCAACCTGCCCTATGGCGACCAGCGAAGGGTGGAGATGGCCAGAGCGCTGGCCACGGACCCCAAGATTTTGTTCCTGGATGAGCCCACGGCAGGCATGAACCCAGAAGAGTTGATCGAGATGATGGAAATCATCCGTCACGTCCACGACGAATTGGGGCTGGCCATTTTCCTCATCGAGCACAGGATGAAAGTAGTTATGGACCTTTGCCAGATCATTCAGACTCTCGTCTTTGGGGAGGTCATTGCCGAGGGCACGCCGGAAGAAATCCGAAGCGACCCCAAGGTGATTGATGCCTACCTGGGCAAGGAGGTGGTGATCTGATGCTGCTATCCATAGAAAACCTGGCGGTTTCCTACGACAGGATCAAGGCCCTCCACGGCATAAGCTTTCAGGTGGACGAGGGGGAGATCGTGTGCATCATTGGCGCCAACGGCGCCGGCAAAAGCACCACCTTGAGAGCGATCTCCCGTCTGATCCCCGTCGAGTCGGGAAGCAAAATGACCTACATGGGGAAAGACCTGCTCAAATACCCCGCCGACAAGGTGGTCAGCGAGTTGGGCATCTCCCACGTCCCTGAAGGAAGACGACTGTTTGGCAATCTGACGGTCATAGAGAACCTCCGGCTGGCAACCTTCGCCAGAAAGGACGGCCGAGCGATCGAGCGAGACCTGGAGCGGGTGTTCTCCATCTTCCCGCGCCTGGAAGAGAGAAAAACGCAGAAGGCCGAAACGTTGAGCGGCGGCGAGCAGCAGATGTTGGCCGTCGGGCGGGCGTTTATGAGTGCCAGAAAGATGATGCTCCTGGATGAGCCCTCCATGGGGTTGGCTCCCCTGTTGATGATGAACGTGTTCGACGCGCTCAAGGACATCAACCGAGAGGGGACCACCATTCTTCTCGTCGAGCAGAACGCCCGCCTGGCGCTTAAATTTGCGCAGCGGGGGTATGTGCTGGAGAACGGCAACCTGGTGCTGCAAGGGAAGTCCGAGGAACTCCTCGCCGACCCCGAGGTGAAGAAGGCTTACCTGGGTGGCTAGTACCTCATCAACCTGATTTTGATAAGCTGTTTTGCGCTTCCATAGGGACTTGGTCCAACTTGTCAAAACTACCTTGATGAGATACTAGTACAGCTCGGCATAAATCCATCGTCAGTTGTTATGTCACCCTGAGCGCAGCGAAGGGTCTCCTTTATGCTGGTACGAGACGCTTCGGCTTCGCCTCAGCGTGACATGAACTGCCGGTTTATTTCCGCCGAGGAGTACTAGACCTTCATCTCAAAAGTTCTTTGGGTAAAGCCGGACTACGCTATTTTGCTCGAAGCGGGTCTGCGACCCGTGTCTTTGGCGAGCCAGAGCTGGCGGGTCACAGACCCGCCGGGAGCAAGGATTACCCAAAGGACTTTTGGGAAGCTGCACTAGCTTGACGACGTCACATTCACCCACCCCCGCCTGCATCCCCTCCCTCTCCCAAATTGGGAGAGGGAGGGGGTTGGGGGGAGGGAGAGGGCAAGCCCTCGCGCTCCCAAACATCATCAACGCTTAACGGGGAGACTGCCAGATAATGATGAAGAAAAAAATCCCCAATCCCGGCCAAAAAACAGGCTTAATCAGGCAAGCCTGAGTAGTTTGACAATGTCATGTTTCCGCAGTTGCTATGCTTTCTTCAGGTGTCATTCCCTGGACTGTCCGTCCAGGACAGGCTGAGCAAAGCGAAGAATCTCCTGCCTGGTAAAGGAAACTCTTCGCTTCGCTCAGAGTGACATGACCGAACATGACATTGTCAAGGTAGTAACGAATTTTAGCTTATGAGGAAGATGCCTGATGAGGGAGGTTTATAATGCCCGAAACGAAGTTGCTCTACCTGAGCCAGGCCGACGTGAGCGCCGTCGGCCTGGCCATGCGCGAGATCATCGATGCGCTGGAGATTGCTTTTAGGGAGAAGGGAGAGGGCCGGGTGGAGATGCCCCCCAAACCGGGCATCCACCCCCAGCCCGACGCCTTCATCCACGCTATGCCGGCCTACATTCCGGCGATGAAATCGGCCGGGCTGAAGTGGGTCAGCGGGTTTCCGCAGAACCTGGAGCGGGGACTGCCCTACATCACCGGGTTGCTGGTCCTCAACGACCCGGAAACCGGCCTGCCCTTGAGCGTGATGGACTGCGTGTGGATCACCGCGATGCGCACCGGGGCGGCCACCGCCCTGGCCGCCAAATACCTGGCCCGTCCTGACTCGGCCACGGTGGGGATTTTGGGCTGCGGCGTGCAGGGACGGAGCAACCTGCTGGCTCTGAACGAACTCTTCCCGCTGACCGAAGTCCGCGCCTACGACATCGTCCCGGAGCGGGCCGAAGCCTACGCAGCCGAGATGAACGAGAAGATCGGGATCGCCGTGCAGCCGGTCGGCCAGCCGCGCGACGCCGTGACCGGCTGCGACGTCGTGGTGACGGCCGGCCCCATCCTGAAGGAGCCTCACGCCACCATTCAGGCCGGCTGGCTGGAGGCCGGGGCCTTTGCCTCGCCGGTGGATTTCGACTCCTACTGGCACCCCGACGCCCTGGCCCAGGCCGACAAATTCTGCACCGACGACACCGCCCAACTGCGCTACTACCAGCAGGTGGGCTACTTCCGGCGCATCCCGCCCGTCCACGCCGACCTGGGCGAAATCGTGTCCGGTAAACGGCCGGGCCGCGAGCGGGACGACGAGCGAATCATCTGCTGCAACCTGGGCCTGGCCATCGACGATATGGCCACGGCCATCCTCATCTACCAGCAGGCGGTGGAGCGGGGAATTGGCACCTGGTTGCCGCTGTAGCCCGCTCACCACGCAATAAACAGCCGCCGGCGGTCAGCCTTTGCCCAATCCACCGGCGGCTGTTTTTGTTTTGTAACCTTTTGGCAGGTGGCCCATCTAAAGAGATAGTAACTACTAACTACTCAAGGAGTTCAGCCCGGGTAGCTACTTAGCGCTGGGTGTCCGCCCCAAGCCGGTGTCGAAATCCCCTGCCCCCCTGCCCCAGGGAAGGGGGGCAGATAGGAGGGCTGTTGGGTGGCGGGCGCGCTTCGCGCCTGCCACCCAACAGCTTCCTCTTTGCTCCCCTCCCCCTGCCAGGGG
>JAJRXB010000461.1 GCA_024276515.1 Chloroflexota bacterium | reverse complement strand
GACCCAGCCGTCCCGCCGACATCTACGCGCTGGGGGTGTTGGCCTACCAAATGCTCGCCGGGCAGGTCCCTTTTGCCGGGGAGCCGGCGGCGGTGCTCCACGCTCAGATTCACAAGCCTCCCCCGCCGTTGCACGTCGTCAACCCCAACGTGCCGGTGGCGCTGAGCGAAGCCGTTGCCCGCGCCCTCGCCAAGCAGCCCGAATTGCGCTACAACACCGCCACCGAATTTGCTCGCGCCTTCGCCGCTGCCGCCAGGGGGATTGCGCCGGTTCGCGCGCCGGCGGCCATCGGGCAACCGCAGACGCTCAAGCTCTGGCAACGCCCCCTCTTCTGGGCGGCCATCGTCGCGCCCGTCGTGGGGTTGTTCCTGGCCATGATCCTGTGGAATCTGGCCGGCTGGGGCGAGCGCCAGGCCGCGCGTCTGGCCGAGATGGTCTCGTCGCCCCCGCCCCCATCACCGGTGGCCACCCCCGCCGTGCAGCCAACGGTCCGTACCCCGCCGCCCACGACTCGCCCCACCGCTCTCCCGACTCCGGTGCCTTCTCCCTCCCCCACCCTACCCGCAGCGGAAGGGTCGCCCACGCCAGCCTCTTCGGCGGCCCCGGTGACTGTGGCCGCGGGGAGTCCCTTTAGCAATCTGGTGCTGGCACGCGGCATCAGCGACGACCACCAACCGCTGGCGCCGGGGAACGATTTCGCCGTCAGTGCCCGGCCGGTCTATCTCTTTTTCGACTACCGGGGCATCAAACCGGGCACTCGCTGGGGGCACGTGTGGCTCCGGGGCGACCGGGAACTCGATCGCTCCATCACCACCTGGCCGGAGGAGTGGGGGACGGCTGGCACAGCCTGGGTTTTTTACACCCCCGAGGGCGGCTATCAACCCGGCTCTTATCAGGTACGCCTGCTGATAAACGATCAGGTCGTCGCCTCGACCGACTTTGTGATGCGCTAAATTGAGATTGGGGATTTGAGATTTGAAACTGGGGGTTTTTCGTCTGGTATCCCTGTTTCTGGTGGGGGTCGTCGCCGGCTGTCAGACACCAGGGACCCCGGTGGCCGATGTCTCGCCGGCGGGGCCGGTTTCACCCGTCGCCACGCCGTCGGCGGATGTCCCTGTGGGCGATCCGCCGGGCCCGGTGCTGACCCTCGTGCCGCTGCCGGATGGTGAGTTTCTGGCCGGCGTCGGCCCCATCGGCGACGCTGAGACCGGTTTTGAGTGGCGATTGTATCGCGGGCGCGACGAGGTGTGGCGACGGCTCTCCTGGCCTCCGGAGGCCATTCCCCGTTCGTTGCACGTCGCCCCCGCCGGCGAGTTGATCTTCGCCGTCCCCTTCAGCAACGCCCTCTTTGGTCGGGGCCAGGCCTGGGGACTGATGCGCTCCACCGACGGCGGTCGCTCGTGGCAGCAGTCGCTGGCCGGGCTGGGCGATCCCTACGTGATGGACCTGGCCTTTTCGCCCGCTTTTGAAGAGGATCACACCCTGTTCGTCGTCACCTGGTACAGCGGCGTTTATCGCTCCGCCGACGGGGGCGAAAGCTGGGAGCCGATGCCCCTGGCCGCCGACGTGGAGCCCTCCGGTGGCCCTAATCCTTACGATCTGGCCGTGGCCGTGTCGCCGGACTATGGGGCCACCGACGACGGCGGGCAGGTGATCGCCAGCTTTTCGCGGGGGTTGCATCGCTGGCAGCCGGCTGCCGACACCTGGCAGACCGTCCCTCTCACCGTCACCGCCACCGTGAAGGATTTTGAGCCGCCGGCGGCGCAATTGACGGCCGGGGCCATCGCCTTTTCGCCCGGCTACCCCGACGACGGCACGGTTTATCTTTACAGCGGATACGCCGGGCTCTTCCGTTCCCCCGACCGGGGGGAGACGTGGCAGCCCATCCATCGTCGGCTGCCACTTCCGCCTCCCTTCGTGACCGAATTTCACCTGGCAGCCGCGTCGGCCGACGAGGCCTACGTGCTGTTGGCTTCCGGCGAAACCGACCCGGCCCTGAGGCGGCCTGCGCGCGTTCTCTACCGCACCCGCGACGGCGGCAAATCGTGGGCGGCGCTCGTGGACCCGCCGACGTTGGGCTGGGTCTCAACCTTTGCCCTGGCGCGCGACGGGGAAGGCCGGGTGGTGCTGCACCTGGGCGGCAGCCGGGGGGGCATATCCAGTCACCTGGCCGATGCCCTGATTTGGGATTGAGGGTGTTTGACAGTTCTCTCACAATTGAATATAATGCAGACAGTTGAATAGAGAGCACCTTCGGGGCAGGGTGAGCCTTGCTGTGCGCGAGGCAATTCCCGACCGGCGGTGAGGTGGCCAGCGGGGGCGATTTTGTGTGTTTGCCCCCGAGTCTGAGCTACCGAGCCCGCGAGCTTGCCTTTGGCGAGCAGGATCCGGTGAAAGTCCGGGGCCGACGGTATAGTCCGGATGGGAGGAGGTGGCTGGCACCGTGCGCCCTCTGCGCGCTACAGTGCTGTGCGGTTGCGTCCCCGAAGGCCGAAAAGCCTTCGGTTTTTTGTGGCCGCGCAGTCCCCACTGGCTGGCGCGCCAGACTTATGCGGACCGGCGGTATGCCTGTGCCCCGAAGTCTACGACTACGACGGATCGGGGCTTTTATTTTGCAGGGAGTTGAGTTATGCAAAAGGTGACACAGGTATCGCAACGTCCGTATCGGCATTTGATAGCTGGGGCCGTGGCCCAGTCTCCCTTCCGCCGCTGGTGGTGCCGCCGTCCTGACCTGCTGACGGTTCCGGTGGTGCTGGCGCTGTTCGTGGGGCTGTGGCAAGCGGTGATCTGGTTGGGCGACTACCCGACCTTCATTCTCCCGTCGCCGGGTGACGTGGCGACGACACTGGTCTCCACCCTGGCCGATGGCACCCTCTGGCGGCACGCCCAGGTGACTCTGTCGGAGATATTTGCCGGGCTGGGGCTGGGGCTAGTCATGGCTACGACCCTGGGCTATGCGCTGGCCAGAAGTCCGTTGCTGGAGCGACTGCTTGCCCCCTACCTCGTCGCCTCCCAGTCGGTGCCGGTGGTGGCCATCGCCCCGCTGCTGGTGATCTGGTTTGGATCGGGGCGGCTGAGCAAGGTGCTGGTTTGCGCGCTCATCGTCTTCTTCCCGATGTTGGTCAACACCATCGTGGGCATCCGCTCGGTGGAGGAAGACCTGCGCGATCTGATGCGTTCGCTGGGAGCCAGCCGCTGGCAGACCTTCCGCATGCTCGAAGTGCCGGCTGCGTTGCCCGTCCTCCTCGGCGGGTTGAAAATCGGCGTCACCCTGTCGGTCATTGGGGCCGTGGTCGGGGAGTTCGTGGGAGCTGATCAGGGGTTGGGTTTTCTCATCAATCAGGCGCGTGGACTTTTCGACACGCCGCTGGTTTTCGTGGCCATTTTGGCGTTGGTCGTCATCGCGCTGGCTCTTTACGGGACGGTGATGCTGTTGGAGATGCGACTGCTCCGCTGGCGGAGATGATAGAATCGGGGTGAGGGTTCGGGGGCGGGAGCGTTCCCCCTCCCTCGCAGCTATGCATTACCCACATGTCGTTCCGGCCGCTTTTTGCTGCGAATAAATCCGCAGGCTAATAGCTAAAGTCGGCTCAAGCCGACTGCTCCTCCCCCGATTCTGGGCAAAGACAGCACGTTTCAACGTGCTT
>JAJRXB010000460.1 GCA_024276515.1 Chloroflexota bacterium | reverse complement strand
GCGTGTTGCGTGTTGCGTGTTGCGTACTCTGTGCTCACGCAACACGCAATACGCAAGTACGCAATACGCGGCAAATGGACGGAGTCAGGCAAATAATGACCGATAAACAAGACAACACCCTCCAACTTTCGCGGCGAGAGTTCCTGGGATTGAGCGCGGGGGTGGTCGCCAGTGCGACGGTGGCCGGCGGGCTGAACCTGCTGCGCCCATCGAACGTAGGTGCCGGGCGCCAGGCCGCCCCGCACCCCGATCACACCCCTCCCACCGACTTCGACCGCGAAGTGTTTACCCTGTGCGAACAGTGCGTGTGGCGTTGTGGCGTGCGCGCCAAAGTGAAAGATGGTCGCGTCTACAAGCTGGAGGGCAACCCCTTCCACCCCCACTCGCGCGGCATGCTCTGTCCGCGGGGGCAGGCGGGGGTCGCCACCCTGTACGATCCCGACCGGCTCAAGTACCCGCTCATCCGCTCCGGCCCACGCGGGAGCGGTCTCTGGCGACGCGCCAGTTGGGAAGAAGCGCTGGATTACGTCGCTGCCCGGATGCTGGAGATCAAAGAGCGGTATGGCCCCGAGGCGATGATTTTCAGCACTACCCACAACCTCATCCAGACCCAGTTCGAGAACCTGCTGAAGGCCTTTGGATCGCCCAACTACGGCACCCAGCGATCGCTCTGCTTCAACGCCATGATCACCGCCAACCTGATGACCTTTGGTCTGGAAGAGCCGGGACGCGATTACGGCCAGACCCAATACATCATTTACACCGGCCGCAACCTGCTCGACGCCATATCCAACTCCGAAGCGCAAGATCTGGTAGCGGCCATCGCGCGGGGAGCCAAAGTCGTCGTCCTCGACCCGCGTTTCACCAAAACGGCCGCCAAAGCGACGGAGTGGTTGCCCGTCAAACCCGGCACCGATCTGGCCTTCCACCTGGCTCTGATCCAGGTCATCATCGAAGAGGGACTGTACGACGCCGAATTTGTAGCCGAACACACCGTTGGCTTCGACGAATTGAAAGAGGCCACCGCGGGCTACACCCCCGAATGGGCCGCCAGCAAATGCGAAATCCCGGCCGAGACCATTCGGCGCATCGCCCGTGAGTTTGCTATGGCTGCGCCCCACGTCTTCGCCCATCCCAACTGGCGCACCAGCAACTTCCTCAACTCCTTCCAGACCGAGCGGGCTATCGCCGTCCTCAACGCGCTGGTGGGCAGTTGGGGCCGTCCCGGCAGCCTGAAGCCGTCTGCCGGCGAAGGGGAAGGGGGCGGCCTGGGCACCATCCCCCAGCCCCCCTATCCCCGGGTCAGCGCCCTGCGCCTGGACGGCGTGCCCTGGAAATACCCGCTGGTACCTCTCAAGCTGGGCGTCTTCCAGGAAATCCGCGACAACATCCTCACCGGCGAACCCTACCAGGCCCACGGCTGGTTCATCAACCGTCAGAATCCCGTCAACTCCCTGCCGGAGCGGCGCAAAACCATCGAAGCCTTCAGCAAGCTCGACTTCATCGTCACCGTTGACATCAGCATGAACGACACCGCCTGGTTCAGCGACGTGGTGCTGCCCGAGGCCACCTACCTGGAGCGCTACGAGCCGTTAACCGTCGTGGACGGGATCGTCTTCATCCGGCAGCCCGTCGTCGAGCCCCTGTACGAGAGCAAGTCTGGCCTGTGGATCTTCAAACAACTGGGAGAGCGGCTGGGGCTGGGCGACTACTTCCAATACGAAGACGAAGAAGACTACCTGCGCCAGCAGTTAGCGCCGCTGGACATCACCCTGGAAGAACTGAAAGAAAAAGGCTACTACCGTCTCCCCACCCACGAGGCGGAAGGCGAAGAGATGTTCACTTTCAACACCCCCAGTGGCAAGATCGAACTCTACTCCAGCACCCTGGCCAAGAGTGGATTCTCGCCCGTGCCTGTTTGGGAAGAACCGGTGGGCAACGAACCCGGCACCTTCTATCTGCTGACCGGCAAAGTGGCGCAGCACACCCAGTTCGCCACGCACAATAACGAACTACTCCACGAGCGCGTGCCCACCAACCCGCTCTGGATCCATCCGAAGCCGGCGGCCGAGCGGGGAATCGAAGATGGCGATGAAGTGTGGGTGGAGAGTCCCACCAGCCGGGTCAAGACCGTGGCTCACGTCACCGAGAAAATTCGGCCCGACTGTGTGTATATGATCCCTGGCTTTGGTCACGTGAGCAAGGGTCTGACCACCGCCTACGGGCAGGGGGCCAGCGACAGCGACCTGCACCTGACCTTCACCGATCCGGTCAGCGGCTCGCAGGCCCTCTCGCAAACCTGTGTCACGGTGAAAAAAGCGTAGGAAGGGATTTCATATCGAATGTCAAGTGTAGATGACCCACGACAGATGACGACCGCTAGCTCGCCGACTCGCCGACTCGCTGATTCGCTGATTCCTACGGAGATTATCTATGAGTGAAAATACCGCTAAAAAACCCCGGTGGGTCTTCGTGATGGAGCCGGAACGTTGCATTGACTGCGAAGCCTGCATGGTCGCCTGCTCCGTAGAAAACGAAGTCCCCCTGGGCGAACACCGCAACTGGATCGCCAAAGTAGAGAAAGGCGCTTTTCCTGATCTGAGCATCGCCTTTTTACCGGAAAACTGCCATCACTGCGCCAACCCACCCTGCGAGCGCGTCTGTCCCACCGGCGCCACCTACCGCCGGGAAGACGGATTGGTGCTGATAGATTACGACAGGTGCATCGGCTGCAAATATTGCATGATGGCCTGCCCTTACGACGCGCGTTACGTCAACGAAGAGAAGAAGGCCGTGGACAAGTGTACCTTCTGCGTCCACCGGCTGGACGAGGGGTTGCCCCCCGCCTGTGTCGAAACGTGTGTGGGCGGCGCCCGCCACTTTGGCGATCTCAACGACCCCAACAGCGAGGTGTCGAAGCTGCTGGCGACCCACGAGTCTTATCGCCTGTACGAGGAGGCCGGCACCGAACCTGCCATCTACTACATCCGAAGCTAATACCTCATCAACCTGATTTTGATAAGCTGTTTTGCGCTTCTATGGGGACTCGGTCCAACCTGTCAAAACTACCTTGATGAGATACTGGTGGTGCTTCCCATAAGTTTTTGGGGTAATTCTTGCTCCCGTCGGGTCACACCTGTGCCGCACCACAGGGGCAGACCCGCTGCGAGCAAGATGGCGTGGTCAGGCTTTACCCTTCCCCGGAGGGGACCTGTAGGAAAAACTTTTGAAATCGTGGTCTAGTAGGCTGTCGGAGAGATCAGTTTCCCCAGACCTCGGAGGTTTTCAGGAGTGATTTTGCCAGCAAATCAACCAGATAATCAGGGTAACTTCGCCAGCAAAGAGGCTGCCGGAAACCTCCGAGGTCTTTCTCCGACAAACTGCCAGGTAACCGTTCGGCCTCCTTTCAGTAAACGCGACTGAAGTCGCCCCTACAGGGCCTTCGGTCGCAAAGCCCGCCCACGCGGGCTAAAAACCCAGTCCACGCAGGGGGACTTCGCGGCCGAACGCCCTGTAGGAGCGATTTTAATCGCCCAAAAAACTGGACTCTGGCGAATCGAGGAGTGAGCATATATGCCTCGCTCCACAACATATAGTGGCATCGCAAAATTCGCCAGAGTCCAGTAACGGAGAGCACGTTATGGACCATAACACCATCCATTTCCACTGGAACCTGTTGATCGTTTTCTACCTCTTCACCGCCGGGGTGAGCGCGGGGGCTTTCTTCGTGTCAGGCCTGGCGACGTATCTGGGCGGAGCGCGCTACAAGCGCATCAGTCGCATTGGGGCGATGGTGGCCCCCTGGCCGTTGACCCTGGGACTCGGCTCGCTCGTCTTCGACCTGACCAAACCCTTCCAATTCTGGTGGCTGTTCCTGACACTTCAGTACACCTCGCCGATGTCCATCGGGAGCTGGCTGCTGCTCGGCTTCTCTCTGCTGTCGTTCGTCTACTTTGTGCTGTGGTTCCCCCGCCCCTGGCGCGACCTGCTGCGGGTGCCGCACCGCTGGTCTGACCTGACGAATTTCGGCGCGTGGCGAGCCCCCGGCCGCAAGATGATCGGCACGGCGCGGCGCGTGGTGGCTGCCATCGGCGCCCCCGTCGCCATCGGGGTGGGTATGTACACCGGCGTGCTGCTGGGCGCCATCCCGGCCCGGCCCCTGTGGAACACGCCAATGGTGGCCCAACTCTTCCTTTTCTCGGCCATGAGCACCGGGGTAGCGTCGGTGTTGCTCATCGCCTCTCTGATGCGCCCCGAAGCCGGCCACGACCATCTGCACGAAGAGCGGCACTTTCTGGTCAGCCTCGACGCCATGCTCATCGTGCTGGAAATTCTCATCGTCATCCCTTTCTTCCTGCACCAGGCACTCAACACCTGGAGTTCGGCCGAGAGCCTGAATTTGATTATGGGGGGACCGTTCACCCTCCCCTTCTGGCTGGGGGTCATCCTCCTGGGACTGCTCACCCCCCTGATCATCGAAGGTTTTGAACTCTTCCCGGTCGTCTGGCAGGAGCAGGCCGTGAAATATAGCCGTCTGTGGGGTGGCCTGAGCGCCGCGCTGGTGCTCGTTGGGGGATTTCTCCTGCGCTACGTGTTCGTGTACGCCGGCCAGATGTCACATTTCCTGCCGTTGTACGTTCGGTAGCTCGTATTGCGTGTTGCGTGTTGCGTGTTGCGTATTGCGTGTTGCGTGTTCCGTCCGCTTCACCAGGCACGCAGTACGCAACACGCAACACGCAACACGCAAAGGATAGAGGACATTCCAATGAAAATACCGTTTCGACTCGCTCCGTTGCTGCTGACGCTGAACCTGATGCTCGCCGCCTGCGACGGGACGCCGATGCCGGCCCCGCCGCCGCCGACCAACACACCTGCGCCCGTCTCCGGCGTTTACATCCCCAACCTCGAAAACGGACAGGCTGCCTGGAACGAGGCCCAATGTGTGGCCTGCCACGGTCCGTTGGCCCTGGGCGGCATCGGTCCCCAACTGGCGGCGACGGAACTATCGTACGACGAATTCCTGCACACCGTGCGGACGGCCATCCCTCCCAAACCGGCCTACGACGAAACCCAACTGCCCGACCAGGCCGTCTACGACATCTACGCCTGGGTGCGCACCCAGATTCCACAATCCCAACTCCCCACGCCCGACACCGTTGGCCCGGCCACAGAAGAGTCAACTTTGGCAGCAGAAGTGATGGGGATGACCATCTGGACCTGCCGGGGCTGTGACAGATGTCACGGCGTCTTTGCCCAGGGCAGCTCCGAAGGACCCACCCTGGCCGAACTCAGCTACCCGGTTGAAGAGGAACTGGCCCGTATGCGCAGCACGGCCGACACCATCCCCGAACACAGCACCGACCACATTTCCGACGAAATCTTCGAAAAGTTGTATGAATGGCTACAGATGGGCTGTGTACAGGACGAGTGCTATCAATGAAACGATCTGTGATCGCTGGGTGTTGACCTCCTGTAAGCGTTCAGCAGGGGTAAGCGTTCACCCCTCCCTGGCAGCTATGCATTACCCACATGTCGTTCCGGCCGCTTTTTGCTGCGAATAAATCCGCAGCCTAATAGCTAAAGTCGGCTCAAGCCGACTGCTCCTCCCCCGATTCTGGGCAAAGACAGCACGTTTCAACGT
>JAJRXB010000459.1 GCA_024276515.1 Chloroflexota bacterium | reverse complement strand
TTGTCTGTTGGGAATCCAAAAACCTCAGCCAATGGATGGTCAGGCATCAACGTTTCTCCTCAAGGGGTGAGCGCCAGGGGCGAGGCATTCCGGCGCCAAGCCTTGCGCTATGAAGACTCTCCTTCGTTAAAGGAGCCTGGCCTGGCAAACCCGATGTTGGGAATGCCTCGCTCCTACAGGGTGGCACTTCGCTATACCCTTCCCCCGAGGGGGCCTATGGGAAAAACTTTTGAAATCGTGGTCTAGTGTAGCACGACTCCCCGGCATTTACAAAAAGACGGCACGGTGCACGAGCGATTTGTCGTCGAAAACAAATGGATGCATTCAAAATGGGCTACAATGTGCCAACTCGTTTTGAATGTATCCAAGACGGCAAAGCCCTGATGCGTTTCGCCACGTTGAAAGGCACACGCACGGTTCCAACAAATCTAACACAACTCTAACACTCCTATAACGCAAGATTAACAAAGGGGGAATATATAATAGAGTTGTTCCTGAATAGAGTGACCGGCACTTTCGTCGCCATTTCTGGCATCATTATGCCAAAAAACCTTTCTAGCAGATGTTCAAGTGCCGGTCACTTGGTCGTTGCTTAAAAAGGGAACAACGCTACTCTAATTTAGAGCGGTTACTCCTACCCCACTATCAACGGAGGTGGAACCATGCGACGATTTTGGACAATTGTTGCACTGCTGTCGTTGGTACTGCTGGCGGTCAACGCGCCTGCGCCGGTGATGGCAAAGGGCGACCAGCCAGCCGGTGACGACCCGGAGCTGGTTATCTTCACGTCCTACCCCAGTCAGGTGATAGGAATCGACGAGAACGTCAGCATCACGCTCAAACTGCGCACCGGAACAACCCCACAGGTTGTGCACCTGGAGATGCAGCAAATCCCCGAAGGCTGGACGGCTACGTTCAGAGGCGGGGGCAAAATCATTCGCTCGGTTTACGTTGAACCGGAGAAGGATGCCTCGGTGACTCTCAAGCTTGAGCCGCCGACCAACGTGGTAGCAGGAACCTATCGCTTTGTGGTGCTGGCTCAGGGCGAAGAGACAACGGCAGAATTGCCCCTGGAGCTGACCGTGCAGGAAAAGCTGCCGCCCCGCCTGACCTTCGAGGTCGAGCTGCCCACCCTGAAAGGCAAGCCAAGCAGCACATTCCGCTACAACGCCACGCTGAAGAACGAAGGCGACGAAGAATTGACGGTGAACCTGTTGGCCAGCGCCCCTCCCGGCTTCACGGTTACCTTCAAACTGACCGGCCAGGAGGTGACCAGCCTGCCGCTGGAGGCCAACGAGTCGAAGCGTTTGACCATCGAGGTGCGACCGTACGTTGACGTGCCGGCCGATGCTTATCCGATCACCGTGCACGCCCAGGGAGGCGAAGCCGAAGCCTCCTTGTCGCTCACGGCCGAAGTCACCGGTGAGCCATCTCTGACCGTGACAGCGCCCGATGGCCGACTCTCCGGCCGGGCTTACGCCGGCGAAGAGACGCCGCTCAAGGTGATCGTGCGCAACACCGGCAGTGCTCCGGCGCGCGCCGTGGAGCTCAGCGCAACCGAGCCGTCTGGGTGGTCCGTCAAATTTGAGCCGAAACAAATCGACGAGATACCGGCGGGCGAGCAAGTGGAGGTCACAGCCAGGATCCGGCCGGCCGAGAAGGCCGTCGCCGGCGACTACATGGTCACCGTGCGCGCTCGTCCCAAGGAGAGCACTTCCGCGTCGGCGGACTTTCGCATCACCGTGCTCACCTCCACGTTGTGGGGCGTGGTGGGCATCGCTCTGATCGCCGTCGCCGTGGGTGTGGTGGCCGTGGCCGTGCTGCGCTTCGGTCGCCGATAATGACGAAAGGAGGTCAGGGTATGAGCGAACTGGTGATCGAAACTAAGGGACTGAGCAAACGCTACGGTGACGTGATCGCCGTGGACGCTCTGGACCTGGCCGTCCGCCGGGGAGAGGTTTTTGGGTTGCTCGGCCCTAATGGCTCGGGTAAAACCACGACCATCTTGATGCTTTTGGGTCTGACCGAGCCGACGGCCGGCAGCGTGCAGGTGCTGGGGCTCGACCCGGCCCGCCAGCCCCTCAGCGTCAAGGCCCGCGTCGGCTACATGCCCGACGAGGTGGGTTTTTACGAGGAACTGACCGCCCGCGAGAACCTGGTTTACATCGCCAAGCTAAACGGTCTGCCCCGCGACGAAGCTTATCGCCGGATCGACGAGGTGCTGGCCCGTATGGGGCTGAGCGAGGTAGGCGACCGGCGGGTGGCGACGTTCTCGCGCGGCATGCGTCGGCGGCTTGGCGTGGCAGAAGTGCTGCTCAAGCAGCCTCAACTCATCATCATGGACGAGCCAACCCAGGGGCTGGACCCGGAAGGCGCCCGCGAACTCCTGCACATCATCCGCGAGCTCAAAGGAGAGGACATCACCATCTTGCTCTCTTCCCATCTGCTTTACCAGGTGCAGGCTGTGTGCGACCGGGTGGGTCTTTTCCATCGCGGCCGCATGGTGCTGGAGGGCACGGTGAGCGATCTGGCCCAACAAGTGCTCGGCAGCACCTATCGCATTCAACTGCAGGCCGATGGTCCGGCATCCACGTTGATGAAGGCGCTGCAACACCTGCCTGGTGTGGTGAACATCGAACGTGATGGCGACAACCGCTACCAGGTGGCAGCCGCAAACGATCTGCGGGCGGAGGTGGCCAACGCTATCGTAACAGCCGGCGGACGGCTGTTGATGCTGAACGTGGAAGCACCCAGCCTGGACGACATCTACGCCCGCTACTTCCAGGAGGTGGAGCATGTCGCTGCAGCTTAAACAAGCCCGACGTGAACGTGTGCGCGAAGGGTCGCCGTGGACTGGCCTGTGGGCGGTCGTAGCCAAGGAGATGGCCGATCACCTCACCAGCGTGCGCATGCACATCCTGGAGGTGCTGATTGTGTTGACGGCGGCCGGCACGGTGTACGCGGCTATGCAAAGTCTGCGAAACAGCGTGGGACAAGACCCTTTCTTGCTGCTCAAACTCTTTACCACAGCTCGTGAGCCGCTGCCGGCGTTCGTGGGCTTTTTGGGGTTCCTGGTGCCGCTCATCGCCATCGCCCTGGCCTTCGATTCCGTCAACGGCGAGTTCAACCGGCGGACCATGTCGCGCATCCTGGCCCAGCCCATCTACCGGGACGCGCTGCTGCTGGGCAAGTTCCTGGCCGGGTTGTTCACCCTGGCCCTGGTGCTCACGGCCATCTGGCTGCTCATCATCGGCCTGGGCATCGTGGGGCTGGGCGTCCCTCCCAGCGGCGAAGAGGTCGCCCGCAGCCTGTGGTTCTTGCTGGCATCCGTCTTCTACGGCGGCATCTGGCTGGCGCTGGCGATGGTGTTCTCCGTTGTCTTCCGCCAGCCGGCGACGGCGGCGCTGGCGTCCATTGCCGTCTGGCTTTTCTTCACGGTGTTTTGGGAAATTCTGGCCGGCCTGATAGCGCCGGTGCTGCGCCCGGTGCGGTTCGGCTTTCCCGAGGAGATCCTGGCACAGACGCAGTTGGAGCTGACGCTAACCCGTCTCTCGCCGAATACGCTCTATGGCGAGGTGATGCTGGCCCTGCTACATCCCACCGTCCGTTCTGTCGGACTGGTGTTGCCCATCCAACTGCAAGGCGCGGTGCTGGGTACTCCGCTGCCCCTGCGCCAGAGTTTGTTGCTGATCTGGCCCCAGTTCACCGGACTGGTCGCAGCCACCATCCTGCTGTTCGCCCTGGGCTACGTGCTCTTCCAACGGCAGGAAATCCGCGCCTGAGCTACACAGGAGAGGAGTGCTGTCGGGTTGCCCCCTTCCCTGGCCGGGTAGGGCCAGGGAAGGGGGCGAAAAGATTTGGGTGTGTTTCAAATGACAGTACTTACGCAGTTTAGGTTTGTAGTGACGACTTCCCTGTCCTGGCAGCAGGCCAGGGAAGTCGTCACTACGGACCCTATTTTTGTGCTCAACTGCGTAAGTCCTGTCAAACGAGTTGAGGTGACAAGCTGGAGTGCAGAATTTATCCTGCCAATAGCCCAAAAAGCGGAATGAATTCTGCATTCCAACTGGCCAGAACTATTGCTCCAGCGTGCTGGTATCCCCCTCCGGCAGCCCCAGGGCACGCGCCTTGAGCAGTCGCCGCATGATTTTGCCGCTGCGCGTTTTGGGCAAACCGTCCACAAAGGTGATGGTCTCCGGTTTGGCGATGGGCCCCATCTCGTGAGCCACGTGCTGGCGCAACGTTTCGGCCAGCTTCTCGCTCCCCTCCACGCCGGCCCGCAGAATGACGTAGGCGTGGATGGCGTTGCCCTTCAGTTCGTGGGGCAGCCCGATGGCCGCCGCCTCCGACACGTCGGGGTGACTCACCAGCGCGCTCTCCACCTCGGCCGTCCCCAGCCGGTAGCCGCTGACCTTGATCACGTCGTCCATGCGACCGATGACCCACACGTAACCATCCTCGTCTTTGCGGGCCGAGTCGCCGGTTTGGTACATGGTCCCGAATTTGCTCCAATACTGCTCGCGGTAGCGGTCGGGGTCTTTGTAGATGGTGCGCAGCATGCCGGGCCAGGGAGTCTTGACCACCAGGTAGCCCTCCTCGCCCGGCGGCACCGGCTGACCGTCGTCGTTCACCACGTCCACGTCAATGCCAAAGAAGGGGCGCGTGGCCGAGCCCGGCTTGAGAGGCGTGATGGGCAGCGGGGTGATCATAAAGCCGCCCGTTTCCGTCTGCCACCAGGTATCCATGATCGGGCAACGTTCCTTGCCGATGACGGTGTGGTACCACTTCCACGCCTCCGGGTTGATGGGCTCGCCCACCGTGCCCAGCAAGCGCAGGCTGCCCAAATTGTGCCGGTTGGGCCAGGCGTCGCCGAAGCGCATCAGGCCGCGGATGGCAGTGGGTGCGGTGTAGAGAATGGTGATGCCGTATTTCTCGATCATCTGCCACCAACGGTTGGGGTAGGGATGGGTGGGCGCGCCTTCGTACATAAAGCTGGTGGCGCCGTTGATGAGCGGCGAGTAGACGATGTAGCTGTGGCCGGTGATCCAGCCCGGATCGGCGGCGCACCACCAGCGGTCTTCGTCCTTGATGTCGAAGACGTATTTGAGGGTGGTGTAGGTGTAGACCATGTAGCCGCCGTGGGTGTGAACCACCCCCTTGGGCCGACCGGTGGTGCCCGAGGTATAGAGAATGAAGAGCATATCCTCGGCGTCCATCGGCTCTGTCTCGCAAATGGGACTGGCGATAGGCAGACTCATCAGGTCGTCGTACCAATAATCGCGTCCCGCTTCCATGTAAATTTCTTGCCCCGTCCGCCTGACGACGATGCACGTTTCGACCGTCGGCTGACGGGCCATCGCCTCGTCGGCGATGTCTTTGAGATGGACGATCTTGCCCCGCAGCCAGCCGCCGTCGGCGGTGATGAGCACCCGGCTTTGAGCGTCCTCGATGCGCTCGGCCAGCGCCTCGACGCTGAAGCCGCCGTACACCACGCTGTGCGCTGCCCCGATCTTGGCACAGGCCAGCATGGCAATCACCTGCTCCGGCAGGCGCGGCAAATAGATGGTGACGATGTCCCCCTTCTTCACCCCCATGCTCTTGAGCACGTTGGCAAACTTGGACACGTTGCGGTTGAGGGCAAAATAAGAGAAGGTGCGCACGTCGCCCGGCTCCCCCGCCCAGATGAGAGCCAGCTTGTTCTTGCGATAGGTCTTGAGGTGACGGTCAATGGCATTGTGGACGATGTTCGTCTTGCCCCCCACGAACCACTTGAAGAAGGGGGCATCGCTGTCGTCCAGCACCTTGTCCCATTTTTGGAACCACTCCAGTTCCTCGGCCCGCTCGCCCCAAAAGCCCTCCGGGTCCTCCAGCGACCGCTTGTAGAGCGTTTCGTATTCCTTGACGTGAGCTGCCGCTACCACCTCGGGCGATGGGTAATACACATCACTTTCCATTTGGTTGTTGCTGCCGACCGGTTTGTTTGTCATAGCTTCCCCCCTCGCGCTGAATGATGCTGGCCTCCACACGCCCTCCGCGTGTTTTGCCGATTTTACATGGTTCGTCACTTCTTGTCAATGCCAGTTTGTGTGTTATACTCAGATGCCAGTAGTCAGATGTCAGTAGTCAGAGGGATCTCGTTTATTCGTGCGCCGTAACTATCTATTCACCTTGTTCGCCGGGATCAGGGGATTAGGGGATAAAACTCGGGTTAAATCTCCTCATCCCCTAATCCCGGCAGAGAAAAACCGACATTTCGAAGAGCAGGTGAATAATTAGAGTCTGGCTAAAATCTGTGGAAGGTAGTAGCGACTTCAGTCGCCAGGAACGACTGAAGTGGTCACTACCCATAAATTTTAGCCACACTCGAATAATTACCGTGCGCCCTTCTATGTCCACTGACTACTGACTTTTGACTTCTGACTACTGACCACTGGAGCAACCGCGAGTGACGAAAAAGCTCATCCCCCGTTCTTTGGCCATTCTGACAATCTGTGCAGGATTGCTGCTTCTCATCCCACGCCCCGGCCCGACGCTCGCCCAGGACCCTCCGCTGGTGCTGGCCTTTTACTACGCCTGGTACGACCAGAGCACGTGGACTTCGGGATTGCCCGCCGATCAGCCTGTCCAGCCCTACACTTCCAGCGACCCGGCCACCATCGAACGCCACGTGAGCCAGGCCCAGGCAGCCGGCATCGACGCGCTGATCCAATCCTGGTATGGTCCGCAAGAGACGAACAACCAGACGGAGACCAACTTCCGTGCGCTGCTGGACGTGGCCGCCGCCAGAGGCTTCCGCGCCGCCGTGGATTTCGAGACCACCGGCCCCTTCTTCCCCGACCAGGCCTCGGTGGCCGACGCCCTGCGCTACCTGTTGTCGGTCCACGCACAGCACCCCGCCTATCTGCGTTACCAGGGCAAACCGGTCGTCTTTTTCTGGCGGCAGGAGCGTTTCAGCGTGGACGAGTGGGCCGCCATCCGGGCTCAGGTAGACCCCAACCACGACAGCCTGTGGATCGCCGAAGGGGTAGACATCGCCTATCAGGCCGTCTTCGACGGGCACCACCTGTACAGCGTCGCCTGGTCGCCCGACGTGGGCCGCACGCTGGCCGACTGGGGATTCCGCGTACGCCGCTACGAATCAGAAAACGGCGTGGACCGTCTCTGGGTGGCGACGGCGATGCCCGGCTACGACGACACCCGCACCGACCGGGCAGATGCCTTCGCCGTAGACCGGCGAGACGGCGGCTACTACCGCCAGACGTGGGCCGCCGCCGTCGCCAGCCAGCCCGATTGGATCCTGATCACCAGCTTCAACGAGTGGATCGAGGGCACGATGATCGAGCCCGGTCAGAGCTACGGCGACCTCTATCTGAACCTGACCCGCGAACTGGCGATGGGGTTCAAATCTGGAGGCGGGGAGCTGGGGGCTGGGGAGCCGGGGAGCGGAGGAGCGGAGGGGCAGGAGTCTGAGGAAAGCATGCCCGACGAAGCGCACGTCCGCGCCGACGATGCGGTCCGCGTGCGGGCCGGCCCCGGCACCGACTACCCCCGCCTGGGACGGCTGTCGCCGGGCGAGGTGGCGCCGGTGGTGGGTCAAAACGCCGACGGCTCGTGGTGGCAGATCGAGTTCGCCGGGGCAGACGATGGTCTGGGCTGGGTGACGGCTGAGTTCGTGACCTTCGTGGGCGAGAGGGCCTCGGTGCCGGTGGTGCGTGCCGCCGCTCACGCCCTCACCCCCGCGCCGTCGCCGTCGCCATCGCCGACGGTCACGCCCACGTCGTCGCCCACCAATACGCCCCGCCTCACCCCCTCGCCTGCACCCACACCCGCCGTCACCCCAGCGCCGACGCGGGCGCCCACGCTGATATTGACCCCGATGCTGAC
>JAJRXB010000458.1 GCA_024276515.1 Chloroflexota bacterium | reverse complement strand
GGCAATCGCATCTTAATTTTATACCAATTGCGTATTGAAAGGCTGTATTTTCTGCCCGCGCCGGAATAGGGATTCCGGCGCTGCGGGATGCTCATCGCCCCATCTCGTAGCCCCGGAATCCCTATTCCGGGGCGATTCCCCTCACCTGCCCCATCGCAGGTGCGGGCAGAATGACGGTTTGAGGCCAAACTCGAATTTAGATGCGATTGCCCTATTTTTGGAGCGCATTGGCAGTTGGTAGTCTCCCTCTTACGTGTTGGCGGCGAGAGGAGGCAAAGCCCTAACCCACCTCCGCCTGCACCCTCTCCCTCCCGAACATCATCAACGTTTAACGGGGGGACTACCGGGCAGTTTGGGGGCGGGAATCATTTACAGCACTTACGCGCTTGAGACTTCGGAAGTCTCCCGAATCACTTTTGCCGGCGGAGTTGCCGTGCACCGCAAGGCAATCCTGCCGGGTGACCCTCCCTTTTGCAGACTTCCGAAGTCTGGTGGTTGAAGTGCACCCCCTCCCCCAACGAGGGGGAGGGCTGGGGTGGGGGTGGAGGGGACGCCAGAGAAACGCCCTGCATCCGGGGCGGAATCTCTCTCCGGGCGAGATGCCACCCTCCCCCGACCTCTCCCTGACAGGGAGGGGTGAACGCTTACGTCTGGTGAAATGGTCACTGCGTAAGTGCTGTCATTTAACCACCCTAACCCGCCTCAAAAGTGAATTGACAAAGCCTGATTACTTTGTTATAGTGTAACACCCACGTAGCAGGGGGCAGGCCGGCAGATGGCAGAGAGCGGAGGGCAGACGGCAGAGAGCAGACGGCAGAGAGCAGACGGCAGGTGGCAAATACCTGGCCATCCGTTGTCTGCCGTTCGTTACCTGTTCTCCGCCGGCTGGGTGGTGATTCTGCTGGCCGCGATCCTCTACCTGGCTACCCTCGACACCGGCCTGCGCCCCGACGAACTGCGCGGCGGTGATCTGATCACCCATCAATATGCTCAGGCCCAGGCCCGCCCCGGCAACGCTCCCGGTTATCCCCTCTACACGATGGGTGGCTGGCTCTGGTTTCGCCTGACAGGCTTCCTGCTGGGCTGGGTGCTCAACCCGGTGCAACGGCTGGCGAGCTATTCAACGCTGTGGGCCTTGCTGGCACTCTTCGTCCTCTACCGGCTGATTCTGCGCGTGACCCACGGCAACTGGCCGCTGGCGACCCTCTCGACCGCCTTTTACGCTGTCACCTATTTCTTCTGGTTTTACAGTGTCACCACCGAACAGTACACCTCGGCCGTGTTCCAGACGTTGCTCATCGTGTGGCTGGCCTTTCGGTGGGATGAGAGAGAAGCGCGAGGCGAGCGGAGCGACCGGTATCTGTTGTGGCTGGCGTTCGTGGTGGGGACGTGCCTGGCCAACCTGGTGACGACCCTCTTCATCGTGCCGCCGTTGCTGTGGTTCATCCTGAGTCGCCGGCTCGACCTGCTGCGCCGGCCCAGGTTGATCGCCCAAAGCGTGGGGTTGACCCTGCTGCCGGTGACCAGCTACGCCTACGTCTACGTGCGGGGGGCGGCCCACCCCGAATGGCGTGGCGCAGGCCAGTGGCCCAGCGCCTGGGCCTGGTTCGTGGACTTCCTCACCACGCGGCAGGGCCGCGACGAACTGGTCCCCGGCCTGACCCTGGCCCGCTTTTTCACCGACGAGTTCCCCGCTCTCATCTGGGGCGAATTGACCTGGGTGGTGCTGGTCGGCGGGCTGGTGGGATTGTGGTGGCTGGGGCGACGCCGCGCCCTTTTCATCTACGGCACGCTGGCGATTTACCTCCTCTTTTGCTGGGTAGACCGTTTTGGCAACTGGTTCCAGGTGATTATGCCGGCCTATCCTCTCGTGGTGCTGGGATTCGCCGCCGGCCTGAATGCTCTCCAATCTCCAATCTCCCAATCCCCAACCTCCCAATCTCCAATCTCCCAATCTCCAACCTCCCAATCCCCAATAACCAATTTCCTGTTCCCTGCTCTCATCCTGACCGGCCTCATCGTCCTGGTAGCCTATCGTTTCGCCGTCAGCCTGCCCCGCGCCGACCAGAGTCACCGGCCGGAGGATACCGGTCTCGACCCTGGCTGGGCGGTGCTGGCCGATCAACCGTTGGCCCACTCGGTGGTCGTGGGCGACCACGACGAATGGCTGGCGCTGCAATATCTGACCGTCGTGTGGGGCGCGGAGCCGCCTCTCTATCCCCGTCCCCTCTGCCAGGCCGAGCCGCCCGGCCCTGCCGACGACGCAGAGGGTGCGCCGGACGTGTCTGCCGTCTACCTCACCCGGCGGGCGGCAGCCGCCGACCCTGCCTGCCTGGCCGACCGGCGTCGCTACGCGGCCGGCGCCACCCTCATCCGGGTTCAGGCCCTCCCCAACACCCGGCTGCCTTCGTCGGCCCGGCCCGCCGCCTTTGAGTTTGGCCCCGGACTGGCGCTGGTCGGGTTCGACGTGCAGGTGTTGCCGACGGACGGGGCGGGGAAGGTCGTCTGCCCTGCCACCCCGACCGGGACCTGCTGGCATTTGTCCTTGTATTGGCGAGCCAACGCCCCGATGGACGTGGATTACACCATCTCCGTGCGCCCGCTGCGCGATGGGGCGTTGATCCCCGGCGACGACGGGGGCCCGCTCATTCAGGATCACCAGCCGGTGTGGAACGCCTATCCCACCAGCCGCTGGTCGCCGGGTGAGGTGGTGCGTGATGACTACGTTCTTCCTCTGCCCGACCCGGTGATGCCTGACGGCGTCCAAATCCTCGTCTACCGAAGCACGGATGGCGGGTTTGAAAATATAGGTGAGACCCGGCTGTCCCTGGAACCGTGACTACCTTGACAATGTCGCATTAACATAAATCGAGCCCATGTTCGCTTTCCGGTGCTCGTAGCCCCCGTCCGCGGGGGCGTCTCAGGCGAGATTTATCCGGCAAACACGCCCTCGGGGATTAAATCAAACATGACATTGTCAAACTACCTACTCAGGTGGAGGAACCCTTGCGAAGGTTTCGTGGTGGGTTTCAAGCAAAAATACCTTTTCTCATTGGCAGTACTTACGCAGTGACCATTTCACCAGACTTCGGAAGTCCGCGAAAGGAGATTTACCCGGCAGGATTGCCTTGCGGGGCATAGCAACGCCGCCGGCAAAAGTGATTCGGGAGACTTCCGAAGTCTCAAGCGCGTAGGTCCTGTCAATTGGAAGTTGTTCCCTCACCAAAGCTACTCGCAACCTTCGCAAGGGTGGCTGAGTAGTAACAGTTTTTCCCATAGCTCCCCTCCGGGGAAGGGCATGGTAGGGGCGAGGCATTCCCGACGTCGGGTTTGCCAGGCCAGGCCCCTTTAACGGACCGAAGGGCTTCGTAGCGCAAGGCTTTGGTCAGAATGCCTCGCCCCTGCGCTTAGGTGATCCCCCCGTTGAGTGCTGGCGGCGAGGGGAGGCAAAGCCCTCGCGCTCCCAAACATCATCAACGCTTAACGGGGACACTACCCAATAGTACAGAAAGCACGTTGAAAAAATGGCCCAGCCCCGATAGACTGTAGGTGGCTGGTATCGCTGGCCAATCTTTTTTGG
>JAJRXB010000457.1 GCA_024276515.1 Chloroflexota bacterium | reverse complement strand
AGCGCGAGCAAGGTGACAGTCACCTTGTTCGGCATGACACGTTGACAAAAACGGTAAGAAATGGTTGTCAAGTGCCTTCCTCTCGCCAAAAGATCGGAGGTGACTGTCACCTGGGTTAATTCTTTGAAAAGCCCTGGCAGGGCCTTTTGTCAATTGACGAATTTATTGGATTATGGTAACATAATATCGCGTTATTGTGGATCTGGGGTGATCAACCCATAATCCCCAATCCAGAAAGGGGGCAGCCTATGTCTGCGTTAGGTTTGATGGCCCTGGGACTGGCCGCTATTTTCGCCATGGTGGTGATGTTCGCTTTTCCCGGCGTGCGGACGACCATCGGCCAGATGGTGGTCGGGATGTTCATCTTGCTGCTGGGGCTTGCGTTGGTGTCCTTGCTGCTCATCGCCATCACCGGTTTTGACCCTATGCCCTTGATCCGGCGCGGCGCTGTGGTGCAAACCGGCCACAAGCTGGTGGATTTCTACACCCTGCTGCCAGAGCGGTATAGAGTTCAAGAAGTAGATTACAAAGACACGGACGGCGACGGTGAGCAAGAATGGATTGTCTTCTATCAATTTGACCTGGCCGACGGGCGCAGCCCTTATGCCGGCGTTATTTACGATTTCGACCGGGGCGACCCGCCCGTTCTCTTTCCCTACCGGCTGTTGCCGCCCGACCGGGACTATTTGAGCGAGGCGGTCGTCCGACTCGACTTTGAGGACGTCGTCGAGGTGGGCGAGGCCCAACCGGTCAAGGAACTTCTGGTTTACGGCGAGGTGCGCGCCGCCAAAGAGGACGGTGGCACCATCGCCACCGACCTGACCATCTTCCGGCACGTTCCCAATTCATTCGATTGGGAGTTTCCCCGGGACGAACCGCGTCGCTACCAGGTCATCGGTGCGTTTCGGGGCGACGGGGGCATCGCCTTCGACCCGGAGAAGAAAACCGTCACGGTGCTCAACCGGGCCGGCTATGACCGAAGCCAGCTTGCCGTCGAGACGGTCTACGCCCTGGACGAGGCACGGGGGACTTATATGAGCCCCGCCGACCCACAGCAACTAGGCGCTCCCATTTCCTCGAGGGTGATCTTCGCCTTCGGCATGCCAGACGACATCCTCGAAACCCCGTTTCCCGAAAAATTGGTGCTTGGCTTCTACGAATCGCTGGCGCAGAAACGTCCCCCTGTCGAGCCCCGGGAGTTCCTCACCGGCCAGGCCCTCATCGAGTACGAGCGGGGCAACCTGGCTTACTTTGGCTTTGGCGACGTGACCGGCAAAGTGGACGCGGTGAAGATCACCCGGCTCAGCTATGCCCCCGACGTAGAGCAGTTCAATCCTTCTATCACCGTGCTGGGCAAGGAACCGCGCTTCATCACCGTCAGCCTCGACTTTGAGATGCAGGTCGGCGACACGACCACCTCCGCCCCTGGGCCGATACAATGGATCGTCACCCTGGTCAACGGCAGATGGAAGATTGACCGTCGCGCGCCGTCACCCGCCGAATTGCCAACGCCTGGTCAGCCCGCCGAGTCAGCGCCGGCATGGCAGATGAAAGATTGAGCGTTGCCCGTGACACAGGGTATTACCTCACCGCCCGGCGACTTTGACGCCGGGCGGATCGTTCGTGCACCCACCAACCAAGTACCTATTGTCAGCCGCACTGCCCTGTGCTATACTCAAAGCACACCTGAATCGTGAAACGTGTTGCGCGACACGTGATACCAGGGAGCTACGGATTATGCAACACGGAACACGCATCGCGAGTCGCCCTTGTGGAGCATATCCGGTGGACGCAGCAAACTTACCAACCGACGTAGATGTGCAGGCGCACATCTGGTCGCTGACCGTCCTCGATCGGGTGTCGGGCGCTGTCGGGCAATCGTTGGACCTGACGACTGTGCTGGAGTCGGGGCTGGCAGTGCTCGTTGAGCTTTTTGACTTTGAGGCGGGGGCCGTTGTGATGAGGGAGCCCGCCGAGCGCAAATTGCACCTGGCCTGCCAAAGAGGAGTTCTACCGCCAACCGTCGAGCGCTGGCTGAGAGACGAGGCCGGTGGGGGGCGGATAATGTATGAGCCCGAACCGGTGGCCTGGCCTCATCCCGCCGGCCGGGGGTCCTCGCTGGCCGACCTGGTTGAATCCGGTCAATCGCTGGTTTGCGCGCCCCTGCGGGTTGAGGACGAGCCGCTTGGGCTGGTGGTGCTGACCTCAGAGCGAGGACGAGAGTTGTCGCCGGTGGAACTGGCGACGTTTGGGCGGGCGTCTGTCCGTTTGGCGGTGGCCGTGCGCAACGCCCTCCGTTATCGGCTGGCGCTCGATGGGGCTGGAGAGGCTGGCTCCCACCTTTCCTTCGACCGCGACCACCTGCGCGTATCCCTGCTCTACCAGGTCGCCAGAGATCTGAGCAGCCAACTCGACACGGATCAGTTGCTCGACCAGGTCTTGTCGCTGGCCCCGCGCCTGGGTGCCGAGTTCGCCTACATTATTATTGAAGAGAAAGATGGCACCCTGCACTTCAAGTCCACCGCGCCGGGGCGCGAGGAATTCGTGGGAGCGGTCGGGCGCCGGCTGGCGCGGCACATGATGAAGAACGGCGTCGAGGGCTGGGTTTTGGAGCATCGGAAGCCGTTGCTGATTGTGGACACCCTGGCCGATGCTCGCTGGTACAAAGCTCCCTATTTGCTCGAAATTGACCGGTCGGCCCTGTGCGTCCCTTTGCCCATGGACCGGGCCGGCGCGCGTGGCGCCTGGACGCTGACCAGCTCGCAGCCCGGCGCCTTCCGCGCCGACGACGTCCCCCTGGCCGAATCGGTCGCCGCCCAGGTGTCCGTCGCCCTGGAAAACACCCTTCTCTTTCGCACCCAGGCCGAGCGGTCGATGCAACTTTCGCTCATCAACGAGATGAGCCAGGCCGCCACCTCCATCTTGAGCCTGGACCTGATGCTCAACACCGTTGCCGAAGCCATCCATCGCCGCTTCGATTGTTCGCGCGTTTCCATCTTCCTGGTCGATGCCGAGGCCGGCGTGGCGACCGTGCGGGGTCGGGCCGACGTCTACGCCGATGGGGTGCAGGTTGGACATCAGCAGCGGCTGGGTCAGGGACCGGTGGGCCAGGCCGCCCAGGAGTGCCGGACGGTGCTGGCCAACGACGTGACCCACTTTCCCGGCTATTCGCCGCCGGGCCACGGCTTTGGAGACGTCCGTGCCGAACTCTCCGTGCCAATGCGGCTGGGCAGCAAAATTGTGGGCGTCCTCGACCTCCAGAGCGAGAAGATCGACGCCTTCAGCCCCCACGACGTGGCGACGATGGAACTTCTGGCGGATCAGCTATCCATCGCCGTCGAAAACGCCCGCCTGTACGACGAGATTCGCCAGCGGGTCGACGAATTGACCACCCTGAACGAAATCAGCCAGGCCATCACCTCTACCCTGGATTTGCAGGAGACACTGACCATCATCACCGATCACATCACCCGGTTGCTGGGGGTGGCGGCAACCTCGGTGGTCCTTTATGACAAAGCCAGGAACGATTTGTGGTTCGCCGCCGCCTCTGGCGAAGGCTCGGATTACGTGCGGGATATGCGGCTGGCGATGGGCCAGGGAGTCGTGGGCTGGGTGGCTCAGCACGGCGAACCAACCCTGGTGCCGGACGTGTCGAAGGACCCCCGTTGGTTCAGCAACTTTGACCAGGAGAGCAACTTCACCACTCGCTCGATCCTGTGTGTCCCCTTGCAGGCCAAAGGGCAAACCATCGGCGCCATCGAGGCGATGAATAAAGAGAAGGGCCTCTTTAACCAGGAGGACCTGCGGCTGCTGACCTCGCTGGCGGCGCCGGCGGCCACGGCCATAGAAAACGCCCAGCTTTACGAGGAGTTGCGGCTGGGTATGCGCCGGCTGGAAGAAACCCAGGCCCAACTCGTCCAATCGGCCAAACTGGCGGCCGTCGGTCAGTTGGCGGCCGGCGTTGCCCACGAAATCAACAACCCCCTCACCAGCATCATCGGTTTTACCCACTTGCTGCTGGAGGACCTGCCTCCCGACCATCCGATGCGTACCGATCTGGAGACGATTGACCGCGAAGCGGCTCGTGCCCGGCAAATTGTGCGGGGGCTGCTCGACTTCGCTCGTGCCGGCGCGCCGGTGTTGGTTTCGGTTGATTTGAACGCCCTCGTCGAAGAGGCGGTGATGCTCGTTTGCACCCGGTCGGTGCTGGCGAAAATTTCGCTGACCAAAGACCTGTCGCCGTTGCCCCCGATGATGCTCGACGCCAATCAAATCAAGCAGGTTCTGGTGAATTTGTTGAATAACGCCGTGCAGGCTATGCCGGGAGGTGGTCGGTTGACGGTTGCCACCCGGCTCACCGAACGCGAGATCGATGGCGTCTATCGTCAAATGGCCGCCATTTACGTGAGCGACAATGGCGTGGGCATCTCCCCCGAAAACCTGGACCGAATCTTCGACCCCTTTTTCACCACCAAAGAAGTGGGGCAGGGGACCGGGCTGGGACTATCGGTCAGCTACGGCATCGTGGAAAAGCACAACGGCAGAATAGAGGTGGAAAGCGTGCCAGGGGTGGGCAGCACCTTTATTGTGCTTTTGCCGACCGATGGGGCTAATCAGCGAGTCGGCGAGTCGGTGGACGGTGAGAGTTGAGGTGCACCCCTCCCTGCCAGGAAGGGGCCGGGGGGAGGGTGGAATCTCGCCCGGAGAGAGATTCCACCCCGGATGCAGGGTGTTTTTCTCCGGCGTCCTCCGAGACGTGTCAGAAGTGGAGATAGATAAAGTGGCTGAACGCATTTTGGTAGTGGATGATGAGCCCAGTGTCGTTGCCGCTTGCGTGCGCGCGTTGTCGCGGGTAGGCTACGTGGTTGACGGAGTGGGCGACAGCGAGACGGCGCTGAGCCGGCTGGGACGGGAAGTTTACGATTTGCTGTTGGTCGATCTCCGTATGCCGGGTCAAGATGGGCTGGAATTGCTGGCTCTGGCTAAAGAGCTGGACCCTCACCTGTCGGTGGTGATGATCACCGGCTACGGGACGATGGACGACGCATTGAAGGCCATCCGGCTGGGAGCGCAAGGCTTTTTGCTCAAGCCCTTTGATCCAGACGAGCTGGCAGAGGCGGTGCAAAATAGTTTGCGGCGGCGAGCGCTGCTGCGCGACAGTTTGCGTTTGCAAACCTTGTTGCCGTTGCTGGAGATAAACGAGGCGCTGCGTGCTACCGATGGCGCGGTGAGCCTGGCCCAACGTGTGCTTGAGGTCGCTCTGCGCGAGACGGGCGCTTCGCGGCTGTGGCTGGCGATGAGAGACTCGTCGGGCGACAAATTGATCACGATGGCATCGGTGGGCAACGCCACCGACGAGGGCCTGCTGCCGACGTCGGTGATGGAGCAGGTCATCGAAACCGGAGAGCCGGTATGGGTTGAGGCCGACGGCAGCCTGCACAGCCCCCATTCGGGGACGGGCGACCTGACCCAGGCACGGCGCATTGTCGCCCTGTCGTGGCCTTTGCTGATGAAGGATCAACCAGTTGGTGTGCTGAACGCCGAAAAAGCTCGCGACTTGCCTCCTTTCAGCCAACTTGGCCTGGAACTATTGTCGTTGCTCAGTGGGCAACTGGCCATCGCCATCGAAAACGTGGAGTTGCACCAGCAGCAACAGGCATTGCGGGCTTTTAACGAAGACATCATCCAAACGATGACCAACGGGTTGGTGGTGGTGGACGAAACAGGCCGGGTGACGGTCTTCAATCGGGCGGCGGCCACCCTTTTGGGCTACAGAGCGGCAGAAGTGTTGGGGTGGCCTTTGCGCGAAGCTATACCGGGCGCCGGTGCGCTGGCCGATATTATCGAGGCCACGTTGCGGCCTGCCGACCAATTGCCTGCCGATTCGTCGCAGGGGGAAGGGCAGCGGGAGATTCACCCGGCCAGCGCCAAATACGTGCCGGACGAAGTCAGCGTGCGGCACAGAGATGGCAATCTTTTGCCGTTGGTGGTGAGCGCTTCTCCCCTGCACGATAACGATGGGAATGTGACCGGCGTCGTCTGTTTGTTTGAGGACTTGAGCGAAGCAAAGACTCTGGAGGCCGAGCGTCGTCGGCTGGACCGGCTGGCCGCGCTGGGCGAGATGTCGGCGGTGGTGGCCCACGAGATTCGCAATCCAATGGCCGGTATCGCCGCCGGCGTCGAATATTTGGGCAAGAGCGTCCCCGACGACTCGCCCCAAAAAGAGGGGGTGGCTATGATTCTGGGCGAGATCGAACGGGTCAATCGCATCCTGGAAGATATTCTGAGCGTGGCTCGCCCTTTCCAGCTTAAGCTCAGCGCCCAGGCAGTGCCGGGCATAGTGGAAGGCGTGTTGCACCGTCATCAGACGCCCATCAAAAACAAAGCGATTCGTGTCACCCGCCGCTATGCGCCGTCGCTACCCCCGGTGCAGGCCGACCGGGAACGGCTGGAGCAGGCGTTGACCAACCTGGTGCTCAACGCGGTCGAGGCCATGCCCGCCGGCGGGACCCTCGACATCGGCCTGGACGCCGACGATCGCTGGCTGACCATCACTATTTCCGACACGGGACCTGGCATCTCCCTGGATGCACAGCGGCGCATTTTTGAACCTTTCTTCACCACCAAAACCCGGGGCACCGGTCTGGGGTTGGCCGTCGCCCGGCGAGTGATTGAGGAACATGGTGGCATCATCGACGTCACGAGCGAGCCGGGCAAGGGCACCACGTTTATCATTCAGTTGCCTCTGCCCACCCCAGGAGACATCTCGTTGTGACCCTGCTCGGCCCGGTCTCCTTTGCTCGGCCCGGTCTCCGACCGTGCTTTGCTCGGGCTGGTCTCTGACCGTGCCTGCTCGGGCCGGTCTCCTTTGCTCGGGCCGGTCTCCGACCGTGCTTTGCTCGGGCCGGTCTCTGACCGTGCTTGCTCGGGCCGGTCTCTGACCGTGCTTGCTCGGGCCGGTCTCTGACCGTGCT
>JAJRXB010000456.1 GCA_024276515.1 Chloroflexota bacterium | reverse complement strand
GTGGTACAATCCTGCTAGAGCCGGACCTTCCTGGGTGGGACAGGAGGGGATGGCAAAACGAATCAGGGATCGCACCGCGCCGGTACGCGGTTGGGGTCCCTTGTTTTTTTGCGGTCCGGGCTGGAATGGGTGGGATGGAAGGGTACGATGGCTTCCGGCCCTGATTTCGATTGTCGTTGATGGCAAGGGTTGTGTTGTTATGTGGATTGTATCACATTTCGCCCCAACTGGCAAGCGCGCCCCATCCTCAGCCGAACCACGGAACACAAACGAGACCAGACAGACACACAACGCCCATTGTCCCCAGCCCCGATCTGTGGTAGAATGGGGCCGCCACGCGATCAAATCTGGAGGATGGCATGAGCAACGAGGAAAGGAAACCCAAACGGAATTGGGGCCGTACCCAGGCCGAGTACCTGGCCGCCCTGCAGGGCAAGCCGGTGAAGGTGGTCTTTGTGGACGGCAAGGCCCTCAGGGGGAAACTGGTCGGGGTGGATACCTACGAGCTATTTATCGAGCAAGACAGCGGTCTGGAAGTGATGGTGGTCAAAGGGGCCGTCAAGTACTTGGCTCCGGTCGGTGGGTAGCCGTCACCGTCACTCCATTTGCAGAACCACAGCTCTCTTCAAGTTGGGCAGCAACTGTCTATGGCAACTCGGCTCGATGTCTCAGGCGATCGAGATCGGCCAGGGCTTCCGTATCATTCACCTGTCGGAAATGTGGTTCGGCTTCAGCCAGCAGCTCGAGCGCCCTCTGCCTGTCCCCGATGTCCACTTCAACACCAGCCCACTCCAGGCGTATCTCGACCTTCTGCTGCTCGCTCAGCCCGGGGATCTCAACGGCTTTCGCCCAGTAACGGCGGCAGCTTTCGATCTCTTCCAGGCGCGCGGCGAAAAACCCCATCCACAGCCACCAATCCGGCTCCTTCTGGCCATCAGGCAATTCCTGCCAGAGCGAAGACAGCTCATTGTCGTACAACGCCCACAGCTCTTCATCCCGGCCGCTCTGCCAGAGAACCTTCCCGACCTCGATCAAGCATCTCAACTGGCTGTGTACTTGCCCGTATCCCTTCCTCTCCGCTGCTGCCCGCCGATACAGTCCCTCAGCTCGACTGAGGTCTCCCATCTCCTTGCACAGCCCGGCTCGCTCCTCAGTGATGGTCGTTGCATCCATGTCCGCGCCGAGCGAGCGAAAGCCCTGTTCCGCCTGCGCCAGGCATTGCAAGGCCAAGGCGCGATGTCCCCACGTCGCTTCCCATTTGGCCTTCGCCTTCAAGTATCCGGGTGAGAACACCGCGTGCTGCTCGGCCAACTGTTCCGCCCTCTGTAGGTATCTCCACGACCGCTCCCGATCCTGTAGTTCAAGGTATGCCCCAGCAAGAAGAGTGAATATCCCAAATCGGTCTCCTTCGTTGTCGGTGTAGGACAGTGCGTCCTTGAATCGTAGGATGGCTTCTTCGACTCTCCTGTCGGCCAGCAGAGCCAATCCCCAATTACGCATCACGTCGGCCCATTCCGGCTCTTTCCAGCGCGGGGCAATAGCGGCCAGGGATTCACACCATTCCACCAGCGGCGTCCACCGCTCACTTGCGGCCAGGTAATTGGCCACGGCCATCATCAAACGATACCCGCTATCCCAGTCACCCCGTGCCGTTGTCTGTTGGGCGAGTGCGCGCACCTGCGGCCATTCCGACTCCGCTACGGCCAACCCCGGGCCGATGTGTTGTCGCCCGCCGAACATAAAGCGGTTGCTCTGCGTCGAGAACCGCTGCGCAAAGTGCGTGACCAGAACCCGGTAGCTGGTCTCGGCCTCTTCGTCTGTCATCAATGACCGGGCAAAGCGATGCACCAATCGGTGCAGACGGTATCGCTCACCTTCTCTCCGGACAAGATGTCGTCCTTGAAGGGCAAGCAGTGTTTGTCGCACAGCACGCCCATCCAGGGACCACAGCGCACTCGCTGTTTCCCAGCCAAAAGTCGCCCGCTCGGCCAGGCCCCCCAGCACCCGAAAACGCCGTTGTTGCACTTTGTCCACCCGGTTGTACCCTATCGTCAGCGCAGACCACACACTCCTATGCCGTTCGAGGCCGGACGGCAACTCCGGCAGATACGCCGGTTCGCGCAGGTCGTCCAGCACCTCGGACCACTGCCCCGAATAGAGGAGCAGAGCGGCCAGGATCTCCAACGCCAATGGCAGCCCCTCCACCAGACGCACGATCTCGGCTGCGAATTGTTCTTCGCTCTCAGAAAGCTCACCCAGGTACTTTCGCAAGAGAGTCACGCCATCGGCATCGGCCCCGAACGGTTCAACACAGATGCGTGCCTGACCACCGACCCGCAGTTCGGCCCCAACGGGCAACTCCTCGCGCGTAGAAATCACCGTCCTGCATGCCGGCCCACCCACCAGCAAAGGGGTCGCTTCGGATGCTTCCCACACGTCGTTGATGAGGAGTAGTGCCGACTCGTGCTCGAGACGAACTGCCAGCATGCCGCGCCTTCTGTCTGCATCCGCTATGCCTCCCAAGTCCAGTCCCAGAATCTCCGCCCATCTCCCCTGCCAGTGCAGGGCATCCCTCGTTGCCAGATCCGCCCACAAGGCGTATTGGAATTGTGCCCTCCGCTCCGGGCGACGGGCAAAGGCTTTCAGCAACGTGGTCTTCCCCACGCCGGCCATCCCGGTGATCAAGATCGGCCACTCGCCATTCCACTCATCGCTCTCGACCAGGGCCTCCAATGCGGCCATCGCTCGGCGGGGGACCACATAATAGGCTGGCTCGCAAGGCACTGACCACTCGGGCTGGGCCAGGGAATAGGCTTCCTTGGCCTGCTCCCCAAACAGTTCCTCCAACTCGCTATCCGACAAGTTGCGACCCAGCAGTTTCACCCAACCCTGGGCTTGTTGGGGATTCCGAACCTCTCCCTCCCGCACGAAATACTGTAACAGAAACCACAGTTGCTCCTGCGTTGGTGCGCGTCTGCCACATTCTATGCGTGATATGATCTGGGGGTCGAAGCCGGGGTATCCCAAAGCACGCAGTTTATCCATCAAAGCCTCTTGGGTGAGGCCGCGAGCCTTTCTCATGCGTTTCAATTCGGCACCAAAGCGCCTTGCGTCCATGTTCCCCTCCCCATCGTTGCACAATTCTGGCTAGTTTTGTACATTTTCTGGCCTGGAGTTTGCGTTTTTTATGTGGTACACTGGGTGTGGCAAGGTCGACACCTGACTGGGCGGACTTACAGATCTTACCTGGTTTCGGCCATTGTGTCAACCTTCCTGCCAAGTGATGCGCATCAACTCATCCAGAGCGGCCGCTCTCCACATCTATTTCTCGGGAGAGCACTATGAACAACCTCAGTGACCGCGAAGCCCTGGACATCTTCCGACAAGTCATCGCCCGCATCGTGCGGCGGCTGGCGGAAGAGCAGCGGCGAGAAGAAGAGGAGAAATGAACACGACCCACAAACGCGAAGAGGCCCTCTCGCCCGCGAGAGGGCCTCCGCAGCCGGTCTCGGCTCCCTATCAACCGGCTTCAACCACAGAATATTGATCTGAAGGAGAACACAGCATGAGTATCGAACGCTTCATCTCCCGGCCTGTCGGCCAGGTGGAAGATGACATTCGCAAAGACGTGATCGAGATCCGCCGCTATCTGCCCCGCTGCGGCTATCGAGAGGTGGCGGTTTTCAAGGAAGGGCGCAACGGCTTGATCTACTGCGCGTTGTGGGAGTTAGTCGAACTGCCCCCCGACCCGGTTCTGGCCATCGCCTATGGCCGCGTGTCCACCGACCTGCAATCGGACAACCACAGCCTCGCCACGCAGGTCCGCCAGCAGCTGGAGCTGGCCGCCGAACGAGGCCATACCATTCGCTACATCTATGTGGACGCCGGCTACACCGGCCGCGACGACCGGCGACCGGCCTTCTCGCGCATGATGCGCCGGTCTGTTCAGGGCGATATCGCTGCCGACTACACCTATGACCTGTATCGTTTCTACCGCAACCTTCACGGGCTGTCGGGGCACTACATCCGCCTGCGGGACAACGGCGTGGAGCTGGTTTCCGTGGCGGAGAAGCATGTGGACTTCAGCTCCCGCGAGGGCAAGCTGTTGCTGTACCTGAAAGGCATCGTCGGCGAGGTGTACCTCGATGACCTGAGCCGCACCACTCGCGACAACAAGTACTCGCGTGCCTTGAAGGGCTACTCCAACGCCAGCCAGCCGCCGTTCGGCTACTGTCGCGGCGACTGTAAGGACTGCAAAGACCCCAACGGTGCGGACTACTGCCCCCGCTTCGGTGGACACGATCTGTGGCGCGAACTGGGCGACGATCCCAAGGTCTTCGTCCCCCACCCGATCGAAAGCGTCGCCTTCCAACTGGCCGCCGAGTGGTACGTCACCGGCCGGTACAGCGATACCGACATCGCCCGCATGCTCAACGACTACCAGTATCGGCCCGACAACAGCGACACTGTCGTTCGCTTTCGCCCCAAAGGGCGGCCTGGTCGCATTGACGAAAATCGCCGGTTCCGCAAAGACAGCATCCGCGACCTGCTCCAGAATCCATACCACGCCGGCTTCGTCGTCTATCGGGAAATGAAGAAGCGAGGCGGTGAGCGTTTCCAGACGGGCCGGCGGGTCAATCCTTTTGGTCAAACGCACGACCCGAACACGGCCAGCGCCATCTGGTTCCCCGGGCTTCACGTGCCGCTCATCAGCCAGGAACTCTTTGAGCGTTGCCTTCAGGTGCGAGGGGCCAAGGGCCATCTCCCCCGCTCCGACGTCGGCCGCGATGCCCGCGTCTATCCGCTCAGCGGCATCCTCCGCTGCGTCCGCGACGGCGGCACTTTCCGGGGCACGGCGGCCCGAGGTGACATCCGCTATTACGAGGACGTGAATCGGGCGCAGGGTGTCTCCGACTGCCCCGTCCGCGCCATCCGCGCCGAAACACTGGAAGAGCAGGTGTTCGCCTACGTCCAGCAGGTGCACATTCCCGAGGAGTGGTATCCCGACATCCTGGGCTATCTCCGCGACGACGACCGTTGGAATGAGCACCGCCGCCAGCGCCGCTCGCTGGAATCCCGGCTCCGGACCCTCAAAACCGAGTTCGAGATGGGCGAGGTCTCGCGGAGCGAGTACGTGCAGGCCAAGCGTAACCTGGACCGGCAGTTGCAGCGGCTCGCCCGCCGGGACGAAGAAGCCGAGGAAGACCTGACTCCCTTCCTCAGCGATTTCCCCTGCCTGTGGGCCGCGGCCACACCGTTGGAGAAGAAGGTGCTCCTGCGCTGCATCTTCCTCGATATCCACGTCCGGGACGGAGGGATCACCGGCTACGACCCCCGTGATCCCTTCCGCCCTTTGTTCCCGGCGGCCTGATCATCACTTGTCCCGGGCGGTGCGTGAAGTGGCTTCCAACAATGCCAGCACCGCCCGGCACACCTCTCGCCGCCGCGAGGCTGGCTTCACGCTCGCCAGCCAACTGCCCACTTCTTCCACCTCCGGCGGGTAGGCCGTCGGGTCCACCAGCGACCGGTCGAAGAAGTGCAGCGGCTCGTAGCCGGCACGGGTCAGCACTTCGTTGGGGTTGACCCCAAAGTGGTCGGCCAGGGCAATACACGACTCGCGGGTCGGCCGTTGCTTCTTCTTCACGTAGCGCGCCAGCGAGCCGTGATCCAGTCCCGCCCGCAGCGAGGCTTCCCGGTAGCTCTCATTCCGCTCTTGCCGTAACCCATCCAGGTACCGGGCGAAGGCTTCCCGGTCGTACTCTCGTCCGCCCCTGGTCGGTCGGGACATCCTGCCCGCTCCTTGTATCACTCAGACCGGCACATTGCCTGTTTCGGCCTTGACAAACCACCCTTCCGTCGGGTAGAGTGAGAGAGATATGTCATCCGCTCATCTACTCTCAGGAAGGGGGAAAACCATGAAAGTCGCAGCCTACATCCGCGTCTCAACAACCGAACAAGCCACCGAGGGTCACTCCCTCGACGCTCAGCGCGAGGCCATCACCCGTTTCGCTCACCAGCGCGGCTGGGAATTGGTCGAGGTCTACGTGGACGCCGGCCTCTCCGGCCGGGACGACCAGCGACCGGCGTTGAAGCAGTTGTTGACCGATGCTGCTCACGGTCGTTTTGATGTAGTCGTCGTCCACGCCATTGACCGCTTCTACCGCAACCTCCAGGGATTGCTCAAGGCCCTCAATCACCTGCACCAGCACGAGGTGGCCTTCATCTCCATCGTCGAGAATATGGACTTCACCACCCCCTGGGGCAAGCTCACCCTGGCCGTGCTCGGCACCCTGGCCGAGATCTATATCGACAAGCTCAGCGCCGAGACCAAGAAGGGCAAACGGGCCCGGGCTATGAAGGGCCTGTACAACGGCTCAACGCCCCTGGGCTACTGCCGGGGCAACTGTTCTGCCTGCACTGACCCCAATGGGCGGGGGTACTGTCCCCGCTTCGGCGGCCCCGACCTCAAGGACGAAAACCCGTCGCTTCCGCTGTGCATACACCCTATCGAGGGCCTGGCGGTCCGGCTGGCCTACGAGTGGTATGCCAGCGGGGAGTACTCAGATGGTCAGATCGCGGAGAAGCTCAACGGTTACCGGCACGTCCTGCCCGATGGCACGACAGCGCACTTCCGCTCCAAGGGCCGCAACGGTCGCAGCAAACCGGCCCCCTTCGGCAAGGACTCCGTCCGCGACATCTTGCAACGGGTCTTCTACACCGGCGTCATCGCCTATCGCGCCGGTGAGGACACCCGTTACAACCGACGTCATCCGCCCGAAGTCTTCCCCGGTCAGCACCCTCCCCTCGTCTCCGAGACACTCTTCCGGCGATGCCAGGAAGTGCGGGCCCTGCTGCGCCATCATCCCCGCCGCCACGCTGATTATCCCAACCGGCTGTACCTTCTATCCGGCGTCCTGCGCTGTGCCCATTGCAAGCGCAAGATGCGCGCCCAGGCTGGCCACGGCAACCGTTATTACCAGGACACCACCCGTACCCAGCGCACCGGCCACTGTGACCAACCCATGGTTCACGCCGACGAGATCGAGGAGAAGGTTGCCCGCATCCTCATGGACCTCAAGCTGCCCGAGGACTGGCGGGAAAAGGTGCTCACCTGCGTCTGCTCACCTGAGCAGGCCGAGCGTCTGGAAGAGGAAGAAGGGCGGGTGCAGGAGCAATTGGCTCGGCTCCAGCACCTGTTCGTCAGAGGGGACATCAGCTACGATGAATATCATCGGGAGAAGCAGCGCCTGCACCGGCGTCTGGCAGATTTGCGTCCGGGCGAATATTTTGATATAATAGAGGCCGGAGAGCAACTCGAGAACTTCGAGGAGCTGTGGCGCACCTTGACAATGCTAGACAAGAAAAGACTGCTGCGAGCCGCCCTCACAGCAGTCCTCGTTCGGGGGGAAACTATAGTGGCCGTTCAACCTACTCTAGTTTCGTACCCCCTTTTCCAACTCCAGGGGACCTGGCGTCGGAACTGCGGAAGCGACGGGTATCCGCTTCCCGTGTGACAATCACTTTCCCGAAAGTTTACAAGTCCCTGCCAGCTTTGTGCTGGCCGGGGCTTTTTGCGTTCTGTAGCCATTATACCACAGCTTTATCACGGAGGCAAGCGGCATGAAGAAATTCATCGCCGGCTTGCTTCTTTTTGTTTTGATCAGCGGCGTTGTTTTTGCTGCCGTTACCACGCCGAGTGGACTTGTCCCCCTCAATGCCGATCCACTTCAATGGTTCGGCCCGACCGGGAGCGGCTTTGTTGCGCAGAGCGGCGGGGTTGTTTTTGATGCGGGTCGTTGGTTCGGCTCCTCAGTACAGATCGCTGAGGGGACGACGAACCTGCACACTAACCCGGTGTTGGGAACCGGAACGGCGTCGTGGAGCCGGCGATGGGGATACTCCGCGGGTACTACGTCGTGGACGCGCACCAATGACGATTTGCCCCCTGTTGCGCCAGACGCTTATGTTTATGAGGTGCGTTATGAGCGCACGGTGGAAGGTGGAAATGGATACGCTGAAATGGCGGTACACCAGGGCAACACGAATGGCATTCCCGTTTCTCCAAGCACCGATTACGCATTTTCGTGGTACATGAAGATTCCTGCTGTGTCGGGGGCCAATTGGGCTTCTACTGTTAGTATGCATGTTCAGGAATTTGATAGCGGAGGGGTGTTTGTTGCAACCTTGG